>NZ_JAYMZR010000124.1:0-17316 GCF_035828615.1 Streptomyces sp. H27-D2
CGGATGATCGCGTCGGCCGCGTCGACGACCTTGAAGTAGATCACCGCGTCCACCCGGACCGTGACGTTGTCGCGGGTGATGGCGTCCTGCGCGGGAATCGGCATCGTCACGATCTGCATGTTGACCTAGTACAGCCGGTCCACGGCGGGGATCACCATGGTGAATCCGGGGCCGCGAATGCCGCCCCGCAGCCGGCCGAAGCGCAGGACCACTCCTCGCTCGTACTGCTTGACGACCCTGGCCGCCGCCACGATGTACAGCACAGCGGCCGAACCCACCACGGCCCCTGCAGCCAGCAGCTCCTCGACCATCGCAGCCCCCAGCCGTCCGAAGCGGGCATTACCTATACGTTATGCCCAGAAATACGCGTGCACGACCCTCCCACAGGGCGCTCCAGTTGTGACCTTCACCAAAGCGTTCTTGACGGCAAGAAGAGCTTGGCGGCGACGCGGCAGCTCACACCGGCGCTACCTGATGTAAGTGCTGACGGCGAGGGCGGGGCGCCGGCTACTTGGCCCAATGTCTGTCCGGCCTCTGCGGCTATGGTCAGCGCACGCGTCGCAGGGCGGCCCAGCTGACCCAGCTGCGGCGGCTTGGTTCGATCTTGCGAACCGGCGATCAAGGGGACGGGCTGAGAGGAGGACGAGACGCAGGCGCTCGCGATCACGCTGGGACTGCTGCTTCTGGCCGACGGAGTCCTGCCGCGTACGGAAGCGGTGCGCAGCCGCATCCTTTCCTACCGGACGGGGAGAGTATGGAGCTGCCGGCCCGTTACTGTGGAAGGTCCCGGATGTGCACTGCCGCCACTCGTCTGCGCCAGGTCATCGGCGACATCGTGCGAGCCGTCGATGACGGGAACGACCCCGAAATCGAGCGTCTGCTGACCGAATTGGTGGCCAGCCCCGACCCCGGCGCGCCGCACGCACTGCACGCGGCCCTCGCGGCGGCCCGACCGCCCGACTTTCGCCCAGTCCTGTCGTGACGGTTGGCTCCGGTGCCCGTGCTGTGTCATTCGTAGCTCTCGCTTTCGGGTAGACGTACGACGACCCGACGCCGGGGGAACGCCGGGCCGTCAGCCTCACCGTAGTGGCGCGGCCACACCGACGTCCGGAAATCGACACCCCGCCCCAGCCCCCGCGGCCCGGGACCGACAGCGCGGCGCGCCGTCGCCGACGCGGTCGTCGGTGCGACCGGCTCCAGGGCCGGCGCTCGAACGGCCCGGTCGGCGGCCGTACCGCCCGGCTGTCCGCTCTTCAACTTCTGTCTGCGCCGGGGCGCGGCCCGGCGCAGACAAACTGCCGGGCGGCCGTTCGCCCGCCCGGCGGTTTGGCCTCAAGCCAACCCCGTGAGGCTGGAGTTACTTCATGTGACCAATGGGCAAGGTGCTGATCCCGGGCCCGGATGGCGAGGTGCTGGCCGCCCTGGGCCGTGCCGTTACGTCACGCCCCTCGAAACCAGCGTGCGCAAGCCGGCAGACGAAACTCATCGGCCCTCACCGGGGCGAAGGCCAGGTCGTGGAGGGCGCATGGCCGGGGCGCGCTGGTTGTCGATGTCGGTGAGGTAGGGCGCGACGAAGCCGTGGTATTCGGCTTTGCGGTGGGCGGGGAGATCCTTCCAGCCGGTGATGCGGTCACGGCAGTGGCGCGACCCGCACAAGCAGTGGGCGGCGAAGTGTTCGACCGTGTAGTTCCGCATGGCGTAGTCGAAGGTGATCTCCTGGCCGGCGGCGATCGGCGTGCGGGCGACGTAGTCGTGGGCGCCCCCGGCGTTGAGGCGGATCCCGCAGTTGGGATCGCACGAATGGTTGACCTTGGTGACCAGGCCTCCGTGCAACACGAAGCGTTGCGCGCTGACTTGGGAGGCGTGCGAATGGTTGCGGTCGAGTTCACGGTCGATGACGCCGGTCATCACCGTCTCCCCGATGTGGAACGATCTGGTGGCGAACACGCCTTCTCCCCTGGTCCCGGTGCCGTGGAGCTGGTACCCGCTGTCCATTATGTCCCGCTCTCTGAGTATCGGATCACCCGCAAGCTGACACCCCGCAGGGTACGGCCGCTCAACGCGCCGCCAGCGCTTCCTCGACAAGGCCCCGTGGCGTTGTCAACTTGAGCAGGTCGCTGGTGGTGTAGTCCGGGTCGGGGCGTGTCTGGCCGTGGGGTGGGCCGGTGCTCAGGCTGCCGCGGGCAGACCGGTGCCGGTGGTGATCTGGTTCCAGGTGGTGAAGCGGGTGGTCATCTCGGCTCGGTAGTGGGGGGTGGTGAGGCGGTGGCGGTGGGGTCGGAAGTGGGGGAGATCCGGCTGAACGCTCCCAGGAACCGTTGGGCTCGTCCCACGGAGCGGAAGCCCTTCATGGCGCGTTCGGACGTTGCCCTCGGCGTCGACGGCACGCCACAGGTACTTCTGCGCACCGTTGATTTTGATGAAGACCTCGTCCAGGTGCCATTTGTCGCCCGGCCAGAGCCGGCGTCAACGCAGGGTCGCGGCGTAGGCGGGGCCGAACTTCGCACACCACTGACGGACCGTCTCGTACGACTCGATGATGCCGCGTTCCAGCATCATCTCCTCCACCTCACGGAAACTGAGCGGGAACCGGTGATACAGCCACACAGTGCGCGATGACCTCCGGCGGATAGCGGTAGCCCTTGTAGGAGGGGGTGTCCACGAACGACCCTTCCGACGGCGAGAACAACCCGATGATCATGCCCGCCAGAAGGGGATCCGATCAAGTTGACAAGGCCCCCGCAACCCTTCCGTTTGCGGAGCATGCCCCTTCTCTGTGGCAGCGGATGAGGGCTGCGGCGACGACGTGAAGGCCAGGAGTGCTCGGGCTTGCGCTCGAGTATGCGGTGGAGCGGGTGTGCATGGCAGCAGGTCCCGCCGGCGTTCGGGCGAGCGCAGTCGAACGGCACGACGCTCCCGCGCCCCTCCATCTCGGCAGCGCCCACGGCTGGGCTTCTCAAGTTCCGGGTCTCAGAGGGGTGCTATTGCGGCGGTGAGGGGGGGTCGGGGTCGAGGTGGAGGCGGTTGGTGATGATGTCGTGGGCGACGTCCAGGATCGGTCGGTCGTTGCTGTAGGCATGGGCCCGAAGTCGCAGCAGAGCGTGTTCCAGGGGGATACCGAGTTGAGCGGAGAGCTTTCCGGTGGCCTGGTGGACCTCCGCCCGGTGCAGCCCGGCGGGCTCGGTCAACGGGCTCAGTGGGTCGAGGCGGGCGGTCAGCAGCACGGTGAGGGTTTCGGCGACAGCGAGGTCGTCGCTCATCTGTTGTTCGCTCAAGGGGCCGGGGGTGGTCCGGTATCCGGTGACGACGCCGAGATGGATCGCGCCGATGCGCAAGGGGAGGGCGAAGACGGCGTGGATGCCGGCGGCCTGGGCGGCCGGCCGGAAGCCGGGCCAGATCCGGGTGGTCAGGGCAAGGTCGGCTTCGAGGTAGGCGCGGCCGTGGCGGATGGCGTCGGGGGTGGGGCCTTCGCCCAGGGTGTACTGCAGATCGTCCAGGGCGGGGCCGCGTTCGTCGGACTTGTCGTACCAGAGGAGTTCGCTACGGCCGGCTGCGGTCAGCAGGCACACGGTCACTCCGTCGAGACCGAGGCAGGCAGCACAGTCGGCGACCGGGAAGGCGGCGCTGTCTGCCATGGCGGCGTTCGTCAGGGCTGCGGCCAGCACGGCCCTGATCTCTGCGCTGGGGCGGGGCATCATGGCACCTGCTGGTCACGGTAGTTGCTCATCGTCAGTATTCTCCGGTCCGTGCCTGTGGTCCTCCTGCGGCCGCTGGGCGGCGAGGAGCCCGGCAAGTCCAGTGGGGCGGTGCCGTCGAGGACGTCGTGGGCCACGTTGGTGAGGCGGATGCGGTGCCGGCGGGCGTGTGCGCGCAGTTGTGCGAAGGCCGCGTCGATGCTGACGCCGCCGCGTGCGGCGAGGGCCCCTTTGGCCTGTTCGATCACCACCCGGCTTTCGAGCGCGGCCTGCAGCCGTGCGCTGAGGGTCATGTGGTCACGCACGGAACGGTGTTGCAGGATGCCGATCGCGGCTGCCGACGCGAGCGCCTGCGCCAGGTAGCGCTCGTGCTCGGTCAGTGCACGGGGGGCGGCGTGGAAGCTGTTGAGGGCGCCGATCACCCGGTCGTGCAGCCGCAGCGGCGTCCCGGCCACGGTCGCGAAGCCGTGCCGCACGGCCAGCGGGGCGAAGCGCGGCCACCGCCGGCGGGTCGCGGGCGCGTCGAGCGGAATCCCGGGAGTCGCCGCGCCGGTGCGGGCGCAGTCCCGGCAGGGCCCCTCGTCCCATGGGATCCGGGCCGTCTCCAGCCGGCGGGTCGCCTCGTCGGCCCGGAGCAGCGCCGACGCGTGCTCGGTGAGGTTGTGCAGGTAATCCATGATGTCGAACTCGCCGGCCAGGGTGCCGGCCAACTCGACGCATGCCGCCGCGAGGCGCTCCTCGCGCTCCAAACCGGACATACCAGACCCGCCTTGCCTCACCTTCCGGGCCGCCGGACGAGGACCGGATCACCGCACGGCCGGTCCGCCTCTACACATCCTCCTTGCGCCCGAAGCGGTCGACCTCCGCTTGCCCGGGGAAAGCCCCTGTCTCGAGCTTGGCACCATAGCCCTGCGGACTCAACCCCGCCCGGGCTCCGGCCGGCGTCCGAAAGCGTCGACACTTCTTGATGTCAGGGGGAGCGCCATGGCTCTGATATGCGCGGGGTGCCTGTCCGAGCGGGCGGCGGAGGCGGCGTATGAGGAGGAGCGCGTCGCCCGGTACGCGGCGCGCCGGGATGTGCGCGCGGCGCTGGCTGGAGCGCCAGCTGGAGGAGTGAACCGCGGGGCCCGGGCGGGGGACGGAACCTCCCGGGACGCACGGCACCAGCGAGACCCTGAACGCATCAGTGAGTGTGATTAGCTAAATCTGATGCGTTGAATGCAATGAATCAGATAGGGTGGGGGTATGGAATTGAGTCTGGAGGAGTCGTTGCGGCTGACGGTGGCGGCGTTGATGCAGGCCACGGGGGAGTCGCAGCGTTCCATCGCGGCGGTGCTGGGGCTGACTCAGACGCAGGTCTCCCGTCGGCAGTCGGGTGCCGTCTCGTGGAGTCTGCGCGACGTTGACGTCCTGGCCGGGCACTACGGCATCGGCGGGCCGGACCTGCTGTCCGGACCGACCCGGGCATGCGAATCCCTGCCCGCCGACCGACGCCGCAGTGCCAAAGCCGAGACCAGCCGCAGCACTAAAGCGGAGACGCGGGGGGCGGTCCGGTGAGTGACTTCGACGCGATCGACTCGCTGCTCGCTTCCGTCGGTCCGCAGGCCGCCCTCCCGGAGCCCGGGGTGCGCCGTGGCCTGCGGGAGCGAGCCGGGCTGTCCAAGGCGCAGCTGGCCCGCGCGCTGGGGGTGAGCCCGTCCACGGTCAGCGCCTGGGAGGGCGGCCGGGATCCGGCCGGTGAGATTCGCGCCAGGTACGCGTACCTGCTGGACGGGCTGAGCGCCAAGCTCGCCACCGCCACCGAGATCGTGACCGCAGCGGAGGTGGCTGCCGGGCAGCCCTCGGCACCGGACACCACAGCGGGCTCCGACACCTCTTCGCCGTCGCTGGAACCGGACGAGGGCACCGACTCTTCGCCGTCGCCGGAACTCGAACAGGGCGCCGACGAAGTGGAGGTGCTGGCGGTGGCGGAGCCGTGTGTGTTGTGCGGTCGTCCGGCGCGGCAGCGGGTGGCGGGGTTCGTTCAGCACTTGGACGGGGCCGACTGCCAGCCCCCCGCCGCTCCCACCGCCGCTCCCGCTCCCGCTCCCGCTCCCGCTCCCGCTGAAAGCCCGGTGGCCGCGCCCACCACCCCCGCCCCCCCCACCTCCGACGCGGCCGAAGCCGCGGCGGCTGTGTCTGCCGCTGTCCCTCGCACGCCGCCGACCCAGCAGTCCCCGTCGCGGTCGCGCACGGCGCGTCCGTCGCCTGTGGTGGGTGGTGCGGCGCGGGCCAGGGGTCCGGCCCGGCGGGCGTTCCAGGAGCCGTCCGGTCCGGTCGATGTGATCCGCGCTGCTGTTCAGGGTGCGCTGGCCGAGCACGGCGGTGATGTGGAGGCGGCTGCCGCGGTGTTGGTGAAGCGGGCGATCCCGGATGCGATGCGGCTGCTGGATGAGACCCGCAAGGGGGCGCGCTACGACGTGATCGCCCACCCCGGGATGCCCGACGTCCTCAAGAAGGAGACCTCCGGCCCTGACCAGATCTGGGAGGCCCGCCCCAAGTGGACCCGGCACCAGTTGCCGCCCGGCCGGCACGAGGTGGCGGCGCTGGACATCAACGGCGCCTACCTGAGCGCCCTCAAGACGCACCTGCCGCTCGGCCGGCTCGAACACTCCACCGGCCCGGCCCACGACCGGCGCCGCGCCGGAATCCACCTGATCACCCCACCCGCGTGGGAGCACGAAGCGGTGCTGCCCAACCCGGTCGGCGACCGGGACGAGCCGGGCCCACTGTGGGTCACCGAACCGACCCTGCGCCTGCTGCTGCGGCTGTCCGGCCCGCAGCACGGCCTGTGCGCGCCGCCACGGATCCACGAGTCCTACACCTCGGGCGCCACCGAGAACCTGCTGGAGAAGTTCCGCATCGCGCTCAAGGACGCCCGGGATGAGGCGATCGCCCAGGGCGACGGGGTGACGTTGGAGTATGTGAAGGCGATGTACTCCAAGTTCGTCTCCACGATGGGGGAGTCGAACTACAACCGGGATCTGTACCGTCCGGACTGGATGCACATCATCCGCTCCCAGGCCTTCGCCAACCTCTGGATGAAGGCGCTCAAGGCCCACGACGAGGGCCTGGCCGTCGTCCGCGCGATGGGCACCGACGAACTCCACGTCATCGGCGACTGGCACCGTGTCTTCCCCGAAGGACGCGGTGTTACCGAAGTCAAGGTCAAGGACACCTACACCGCCGGAACCGACACCGACACCGGAACCGACACCGAAGACACCACAGGGGAGGAGCGGGAGTAATGCCGGAGAAGAACATGGACTTCGGGAAGTTCGGCGCCCAAGGCATCAAGGGCGGCGACGCCGTCGCGCGCCAGCTCGACGAACTCGCGGGCGGCATCGCCACTCCGGTGACCGCCAAACGCGGCCTGAGCGCCCGCCTGAACTACCTGACCACGTCGGCCCACAGCTGGAAGGCCGCCCAGGACGCCGGACTCACGGTCACCGACCGGACACGCAAAGCCTGGATGGAGGGCAAGCGCCGCCCCTCGAAAGCCAACCTGGAACGTATCGACCAGGCCTACCGCCAGGTGCGCCGCCACAACGTCGCCCGCCACCTGGTGGCCCGCCTCAACCGCAACGGACGCGGCACCAGGGTGGAGATCCACCCCCTCAACCAGTCCCAGGTGGCACGCCCGCTCCAGCGGGTGGTGGAGCACCGGAAGTTGAACGTGCGCCGCTGGGACAAGCTCGTCGGTTCCTGGGCGGCCGGCGACCACCAGGGCCTCGACGACGCGTGGCAGGACACGATCGTCGACCTCGGCAGCCAGTGGGGCCAGTACGAGTACGTCACCAACGTCGGCTTCGCCGCATAGCAGCCGACGTCGCCCGCGGGCGCCGGTCTCCCGCGCCCGCCGGGTGTGGTCGGGTAGCCGGAGTCCAGCAATGGACTCCGGCTACCCGAACCATCGCCACCGTACGGCCGCCCTCCCGCCACGCGGCGACCGTCTGGACCAGCAGATCGAGCGTCGGCACCAGCACCAGCACCCGCCGCGCACCCAGCTTCTGAGCCGCCTCGACGGCGATCAGGGTCGGGTGCGGCTCTTTGGAGGGACCTCATGAGCTGGGAGTTCGGCAGTTCGATCGCTCTTGCCATGCTCGGCAGCCGCGCGTCCCTGATCCGCCGGGTATCTCCCTACCCCCGGGCCGCAGTCAGCAGATCCGTCGTCGTCACGACCTGCGCGAAGCCGCCGCCGTGCAGGGAGACCGCGGTCGCCCGGGCCAGTTCGTCGGCCGACTGCCGCCAGTCGAACGGGCCCGTCAGATCGAAGGTGTGAGTGGCGTCCAGCGGGAACAGCACCTGGTAACCGAGGTTGCCGCCCATCCGGGCCGTGGTCTCCGCGCACATGTTGGTCTGGATCCCGGCCACCACGAACTGGGTGATCCCTGCCTCTTTGAACCAGGCGTCCAGGTCGGGGGTCCCGTAGAACGCCGAGTTCACGGACTTCGTGACGAGCAGTTCTGGCCCACTGCCGAGCCCCCGCCGAGCCTGCACGTACTCCTTGAAGTCATTGCCCCCGTAGCCCAGCCGCAGTGGTGAGTCGGGCTTGGCCGAGTCATGGCGTACGAAGACGACGGGCCGTCCCGTCTCCTGCCAGGCGGCGATCAGCGCGGCGATGTTCTCGTCGGCGGCCGGGTTGTTGCGCGGCCCCCAGAACTTCTCCTCGCCGAAGCCCTTCTGTACGTCGATGACGACCAGTGCAGCGTTCCGTGCGACGTCCATGTTCCCTGTTCCTCCTGTGCTTTTTGCGTTCCCTGCGCTCTCCATGGCCCCCATGCTGCCGTCCCGGAGCGATCTTCCCCAGGTGTCTTGAAGTCGGCGATCGATGGTTTACTGCCAGGGTGACGCCTCATCGCATCGCGCTGCTCGCCTTCCCCGGCATCCGGGCCTTCGACGTGACCGTGATCACCGAGGTCTGGGGCGTGGACCGCACCGACCGTGGGGTGCCTGCCTTCGACCTGCGCCGGGTCGCTGCGAACCCCGCCCCGGTGCCGATGCGCGGCGGCCTCACCCTCACCCCGGACCGGACCCTTCGCTGGCTGGACCGCGCCGAGCTGATCCTCGTCCCCGGCCTGGACGACTGCACAACCCCCGCCCCCGTAGCCGTGCTTGAGGCGCTACGCCAAGGCCACGCGCGCGGCACCACCATCGCCGCCCTGTGCGGCGGCGCATTCACACTCGCCCAGGCCGGACTGCTCGACGGCCGCCGCGCCCTCACTCACTGGCGCCTCGTCGACCTGCTCAGAGCGCGGCACCCGCGGGTACAGGTCGAGCCCGACGCCCTGTTCGTCGAGGACGGCAACCTCTGGACCGCCGCGGGCACGGCCGCCGGCATCGACCTCTGCCTGCACCTCGTACGGACCGGCTACAGCGCCGAGGCCGCCGCGACCATCGCCCGCTCCATGGTCACCGCACCGTTCCGGACCGGAACCCAGGCCCAGTTCATCGAGCACCCCACTCCGCGCACCGACCGCGACGCGGACGCGCTGGCCGCCGTGCGCGCCCACGCACTCAGCCACCTCCACGAGCCGCTCACCGTGCCCGCGCTGGCCGCCCACGCCGGGATGTCACCACGCTCCTTCGCCCGGCACTTCACCGCGGCCACCGGGACGACCCCGCTGCGCTGGCTCCTCGACCAACGCATCGCGGCAGCCCAGAAGCTCCTCGAACACACCGACCTGCCCATGCCCGAAGTAGCCCGCCGGGCAGGCTTCGGCAGCGAGGTCACCATGCGCCAGCACTTCGCGGCCCGCCTCGCCACCAGCCCGCGCGCCTACCGCGCCTCCTTCGCAGCCCGGCCCGCCTCCCAACAGGCCCTCACCGCACACTAGGCAGCAGTGAAAGATCGCGACCGGTACAGGGACGCCGGTCCCTCCAGAGGAGCCGCACCCATCAGGGTCTTGCCCGAGCCCGTCGCAGCGATCACCTGCGTCCGCAGCCCCTGCGACGGCATGAGCCCGCCGGCGGGCGTCAGCAGCACGCGCAGAACAGCATCGACCGCCTCCACCTGATGCGGGAACAGCTCTTTCCCCGGCATGCGCTTCCCCTTCTCGCCCGTGGGTCACGGGCTGATGATCGTTTCCCCTGGAGTGGAGCGGGCCGCCCCGATGGGACATACGAGCGGCGCTCCGCGATACCTGGCATGCCCTGTGACCAGAGGCGATGCGTGTGGTCTCGTACTGCATGCCCCGCAGCCGTCCCCGCGGCCCGGCGCACGCAGGGCCGCTGCGGACCCTCTGGCGGGCCGGAGCTGCTGCCCGAGGCCGTCGACGGGCACTGTCAAGTTTCGTGAGGACCAACGTTACGCAGCGCCAGCCGTCGCAGGTCACGATGTCGCGACGCGTAGTGCATCCCGGTGTGCCGACATGGCAACGGCCCCCGCCGCTAGACGAGGGCCGCTCACTCGGGAGTCTGCTGCGCCGCTCAGGAAGGGAACTCCCCACCCCTGACGGCGGTGACGAACGACGACCAAGCGGCCGTCTCGAAGATGAGCGCCGGACCGTGCGGGTCCTTGGAATCACGGACCGGAACGCCAGCGGGGTATCCGTCGGACACCTCAATACAACCGCCCGCATTGTTCTCGCTGTAACTGGACTTGCGCCACACGGGGAGAGCCGATGCGTCAGGAATCGTCTTCAACTTCGTACTCTTTCAGGTATTTGCGGATCAGGTCGAGTGATTCATCGTCTGTGAGGGCCAAAGAGCGGGCCATGTCAAATCTTTGCGTCAGATCAAGAACCCTTCTCGGGGAATCTACTGGCTCGCCGGAGTCGAAGCTCTCGACTACGGCAATGGTCGCGCCATCGGGCAACGTGTGCAAGGTAAGGCTCCCCCCGAGCATGGGATGCGCCCCTCTATCGAAGGGAAGGACCTGCACGGTTACGCGCGGACGGGCGGAGGATCGCAGCAGATATTTTATTTGTTCGACCATGCACGATAGACCCCCAATTGGCCGCTTAAGTGCCGACTCATCCATGATTCCCCAGTAATAGGGCGGTTCCTGTCGGTCCAGGACTCGCTGTCGTTTTACGCGGACGGCGACGCGCTCGCTGATCTGTTCCTCGGATTCGCCCAGTTGAGATCTCCGGAATGCCGCTCGCGTGTATTCCGGAATTTGAAGGAGGCCGGGGACAACACTGCTGTTGAAGACTTGAATGCGTTCGGCCTCGGGTTCTTTGTTGACGGCTTTCCGGCTGTAGTCCGGAATCAGCGTGTCATGCGCCAACTCCAAGAGTTCGGCCAGCACCCCGTCAGTATCAAAGAATTCGTCCAGCGTGATGACCAATGCTTCCGAGGGGAGTTGCTCCCCAAGCTCCACCCGACCCAAGTAGCTGTGCGAGTAGCCGCCCACTCGTTCGGAGAGCTGGCGGAGCGACAGGCCCTTGCGCTCCCGGAGCCGACGCAGCCGTCTGCCCAGGCTGACCCGTGGCGTGAGCTTGGCACCTTCGCTGTTCAGCTCCACTCCATCGAACCCTTCTTCGTATCAACTCGCTGTCAACCCAGGGCGTTTGGTGACACGTCAAACGTGTACCCGGCAGACCCCACCGGCAATGTTGGTGATGATGCGAGTACAGCACGTAACCGCTCGCCCGATCAGGGTGGGCACACCAGAGGGATACGGAGCGACCATGACGCAGCAGGCGCAGGAACGGCCCCCGGAGCGCGAGGCACTCGTCTACGACCAGGTGGCGCACAAGGTGGGGGAGTACCAGGACAAGACGGGTCCGCACGCGATGCTGCGCCCCGTGGGCGGGGGCCGCGAGTGGCAGGCCGAGCCGGGCCAGATCCGCCCGACTACCCCGGCGGAACGGCTGAGCGCCGAAGTGAAGGCGGCCGACGACCGTGCCGGGCGGACGCTGTGAGCGAGCAGGGCTACGGCACGAGCCGTCCGCCCGTTCCCGTTCCCGGCTGCGCGACGTGCGCCGAGCTTTCTGAGCGGCGCAAGGACGCGCGCACCGAGTTCGACGGGAGCAAGGAGACCGACGCCAACGTGTTGATGCGTCAGCGTCAGCGACGGGAGCACCAGGCATGAGCCGGCGGATCTTTCGATACGTCGCCTTCTCGATCGTGCAGGACGTGACGGCAGAGCCGGAGTACGCGGCGCGTTGCGTCTCGGGGGACGAATCCGAGTGCGGTGCCGAGTCCGGTGTCGGACACCACCCTGCGGAGGTCGAGGAGTGGCAGCGTAAGCACACCCAGGAGACGCGGCACGTGCGCTACCGCCGGAACTTCGCGGACTACGCGGTCATGGAGCCCCCGGACGGTCTTCCGGTCGGACTACAACCGGCGCGCGTCGCGCGGGTCCGCGCATGAGGCGCTTGCGCGGCTGGAAGGTGAAGGTGACGGCGCCTTCTGGGGCGGGGTCCTCATGATGAGCAGCGTCGGCGGGCTCCTGGCCGTGATCGTCCTGGCCATGGCCCGACAGTCACCGCCGTGAGGCACCACCACCCGAAGACTCCCGCCCCGGCCGGACCATCCGCCCGCAACCCTGGGACAGGTCGAGCGCCGACCGGGGCGGGCACGCCAGTGCACAACACGACGCGAAGGAGCGCGCGGCGGTGACAGCGATCATGGTTAGCCCGGCCAACTCGCCTGTAGTTAAGCTCAGTTCACTTGAGTTGGAGATCACGGCGGCGTACGTGGCGAACACGCCTCCCGCTCCATCCCTCGCATCCAGTCGGCCAGTTCACCCGGGTCCGTCGTGCACGGCACACCGTCGGAATCCGGGGCCCGCAGCGAGCACACCCCCACCATCGCCCCCGTACGGCCCCCCTCCCGCCACGCGGCGACCGTCTGGACCAGATCGAGCGTCGGAACCAGCACTAGCACCCGCCGCGCACCCAGCTTCCGAGCCGCCTCGACGGCGATCAGGGTCTTGCCCGAGCCCGTCGCAGCGATCACCTGCGTCCGCAGCCCCTGCGACGGCATGAGCCCGCCGGCGGGCGTCAGCAGCACGCGCAGAACAGCATCGACCGCCTCCACCTGATGCGGGAACAGCTCTTTCCCTGACATGCGCTTCCCCTTCTCGCCCGTGGGTTACCGGCTGATGATCGTTTCCCCTGGAGAGGAACGGCCGCCCCGATGTGACGTACGAGTGGCGCTCCGCGAGACAGGGCACCGAGATGTTCGCTGCGCCCAAGGACAGCAGCGCCCATGCCCTGGTCGTCGGCGGTTTCCAGGCTCTGTTTCGAGCGGACAGCCGGCCTCCGGTCGCCAGCCGGTCACTGCGCAGGGCGCCGACGCTCTGCGTGCCTGCGCGGCTCGTCGGTGCTCGAACGCCGAGGAGCTCGCCGCTGTCCTGGAGGACAGCGCCGCCGACGGGCTGCCCGGCGCGGCCGCTGCCACGTCCTGGGAAGTCGTCCGCGACCCTCGCCTGGCCGAGCTCGCTGCTGCGGACCGGTGGGCCACGGTGGCGGCAAGGTAAGTCCGACACCCCAGGCCCTGCGGCGGTAGGCTGTCTGTCGATATGACCGACTTTGCCGACGAGGCCCGCACCCGTGCAGCTCGCCTGCTCAGGATGGCCAACACCGCCGACGGTCCCACCCGGGACCGGCTCATCGAGTACGCGGACAGCACGCCGGAGCCGCCGGGGATAGGTTCCTTCGGCATCAGTACCACCGGCTGCCCCGCCTGCCGTCGCACCATGTGGGCGCAGAGCGGCAACTTGTGGGTCTGTGCTTTCTGCGGCGGTGTCGCTGAACGTGAGGAGTCCGCGCCATGCTCTGCCCGCACTGTCGCACCCTGATGACCCCGCCCCCGCCGGGGGCGCCCGACCGCCACGCGTGCACCACCTGCCTGCGCGTTGCGGCCACTGGCGAGGACGCGCAGGACATCGAGGCCCGCGAGGACCAACGCCGCGAGGCTCTCGCCCTTCTCGATGAGGCTCTCGCCCTTCAGCGCACCCGTCGTACTTGAGAGCAGGGAGACGGCATGGGCCAGACCATCGCGACCAAGGGCTGCGGTAAATGCGGGGGCACCATGTACCGCACCATCGAGACCGACAGCGACGGCAACGCCACCAACGAAACCGCCTGGGTCTGCAACAGCTGCGGCAACGTCGAGTAGCCCGCCGCAGGCGTGGGGGACGGCCAGCTCCTGTCAGCGGGTGATTCCGGCGGTGGTCCAGGCGTCGGTGATCTGTTCGTAGGCGGCTTGGGAACGCGTCGTTGGGCGGGGTGCCGAGACCAGGGCCGCCGCCAAGGGTCCGCACCGCGGGGATGTCGAGCAGCACCACGGCCGCGACCCGCTCCAACTGGGCGATGAGATCGGCGCCTGAGCGGGCGGGATGGAAGCGGTCGGCGCCGATCTCCTGGACCAGGCCCAGCAACCCGTCGGTGCCCGCCAGCGGCCGCCCGCCGCGCCGCCTTGCGGGCCTTCGCGCAGGAGCGGTCCGGCGGCTACCCGCCCTCCAAAGACTTCGTCGAACTCCTCTACAGCGAGCCGCTGCTGAAGAAGCCGCGATGACGGGATGTCGTGCAAAGGGCCCGGATCCGGGCCCTCCTTGCGTTCCTGGGAGTGATCCCTACTTCTGGCTCCCGGCTGCCGTGGTGGCTTACCAGCGCATGCCGAGTGCGTCGAGGTCGGTGCGGCGTTGGTCGGTGAGTTTGTCGGCGCGGCGGCGGGTGTTGTCGAGGAAGGTGCCGAGTTTCACCGCGACGGTCTCCTCGCTGCCGGGGCGGCCAGCCCCCTCAAGCGCTGGTTCCAGGTGCTCGACATGCTTCCGGGGGACGTTCAGATGACGCTCCCGGGTGTGGAACTGCTGTGCCGCGCGGAGGTTGAGGGTCCATTTGTCGTGCTGCGTACGTTGCACGGGCCGTTCGTCCTCTCCGGCCGGGTCGAGGCTGAGGATGTTCTCGAGCAGCCATTGCTGAGCGGGCTGGAGGGTGTCCCAGCCGAGTCGGCAGGAGGTCGCCCAGCGGCCCAGGTCTTCGCCCTGCACGAGGAGGTCGCCCGGCGCTGTCGGTACCGCCCCACCGCCTTGAACATGGGCCTGGGCGAGGCGGAAGCAGCGCTGCCAGCCGGTGTCCCAGGCGGGGCACCAGCCGGGGTCGATGTCTTCCAGCGCTTCGCGTCGCGCCTCGGTGAGGGCCCCGGCGCTGGATTCGACCGGGAGGCCGGCCTCCCGCCGCTCCCGGATCGCATCAGTGAGCCGGGCCGCGGTGCGTTGGTTCTTCGCCCACACCCCGACCGGATACTCCTCCCAGACGGCGGTGGCCGGTGGCAGGAAGTGCCCGTGGACCGCGGCCCAGGCGCGGGCGGCGGTGAGGCCTTCGTCGAACGCGATGTCCTGGTGTGACCAGACCATCCCGAGCGTGTCGAGTTCGGTGACGCGGGCAGGTGCGAGGTGTCCGGCCTTGTTGAAGCGTCTCTGGTTGGCCAGCCATGTCCCCAGCGGGAAGCCGGCTGGGGACCAGCCGTCGGGGGTGACGAAGTCGTACGGCACCCGCAGCTCCTTGGTGCCGGTCTCCTTCGCGTACCGCAGGCAGGCCTCGTGCCCGCGCCGCCAGAACTCGTTCTCCGGTTCCAGCACTCGCAGCTTCACGAACCGCGCCAGCATCGCCGGATCCCTGGGCGTGGAGAACTTCAGCAGCTCCCGCGCGGGCGCACTCGGACCCGGCTCCCCGGCCAGCTGCTCCTGGCCGTCCTCGTCGACGGCAGACTCATCCGCTCCAGCACCACCCTGGGCTTCACCGCCCTCCTCGGGCTCGTAACCGCCCTCCTCGGGCTCGTAACCGCCCTCCTCGGGCTGGTAACTGCCGCTGCGCACTCGGGGGTCGGCGAGCGCCTCGATGGTGTCGGTGTCGTGTGCGCGGAGGGCTTCGAGGATCTTCGCGAGGGTTCCGTAGGCCTTCGAGGTGAGCATTTCTTCTGGAGTTTCACCCGGAGCAAGGAATACCGGAACGACCAAGGAAGCAATCTTTCCTTCGCCGGGCTTCATCCGCAGAGCGCGGCCGACCATCTGCACGATGTCGACCATCGAGCCCCGCGCGTCACAAAAGGCAACCGAATCACAATTCGCTGTGTCGACTCCCTCACCGATCACCTTTACGGAGCTCAGCACGCGCAGTGCTGCCGGCACCAGCTGCCGCTCGCCACCCTCGGCGCCGTTGTCCTGGTGCTCGATGACGTCGGAGGCGAACTCCTCGAACGTCGCCCGTCGATGCCCCGCTGAGTGCTCGCCGCACAGCCAGTTGGCCCACACCCAGTCCGGGTGAGGGAACCGCACCGGGTCCTCCTCCCACAGCCGCCGGGCGACATCGACGACCCCGTCGGCCATCGCCTCCGCCTCACTTACCCGGCTGTGGAACGCCAGCATCTTGCGCAGGCTCTCCTGCGCGGCCGCCGTCAGCACACCCGCCTGCAGCGCGGCCAGCCGCGCCCCCCGCACCGCATCCGAGCCATGCTCGCCCTTCTGCCGCGCCCGGTGGAGCACGGGGTCGGTGATGTCCATGCACACCACCTGATACGCGGCAACCAAACCGCGGCTGATGCACTCGGACAAGGTCAACTTGAAAGCCACCGGCCCGAACAACTCGGAGTCCGGGGACATACTCGCGATCAACCGCGACTCCCCGCTCCCGTCCCCGCGGGCGTTCTCGGGTGCCTCCCAGATCCGGGGGGTCGCGGTCATGTAGAGCCGACGGGCGGCCGGGATCTTCTCCTGGTCGTGCACGGCAGCCCACGGCTTGCCCGCATCCCCGCTGGTCCGGTGGGCCTCGTCCACGATCATGAGGTCCCACACTCCAAGGCCGGCCGCGTGTGCGCGTTGCAGGATGCCGAGCCCGACGGCGGCGTACGTGGCGTACACCGTCACCTGCTCTCGCCCCGACCCCTCGGCCCAGTCGGCCAGTTCAACCGGATCGGTCGTGCACGGGACGCCGTCGGAGTCCTCGGTCCGCAGTGAGCACACCCCCACCATCGCCCCACTGCGGCCGCCCTCCCGCCACGCGGTGACCATCTGAAGCAGCAGGTCCAAGGTGGGCACCAGGACCAGCACCCGCCGCGCACCCAGCTTCCGGGCCGCCTCGACGGCGATCAGGGTCTTGCCCGAGCCCGTCGCAGCGATCACCTGCGTCCGCAGCCCCTGCGGCGGCATGAGCCCGCCGGCGGGTGTCTGCAGCACGCGCAGAACGGCGTCGACCGCCTCCACCTGATGCGGGAACAGTTCTTTCCCCGGCATTACTTTCCCCTTCCAATTACTGCTCTGCTATGTTCGACACGTGCTTTAACGGACACCGGAACCCGGGTTTTATCGAATTGCTGGGAACGTGGAAAGGCTCATGCAAGCCAATTCGAGGCCGTTTATTCAATTGCCCGTCAACCTCGGCGGAACCCCGTGGCCCTGCGCCGGGGGTGGCCCATCTCTTCACAAGGTAGCGGCCCAGACCAGATGACGCACGTAGGCCGTGGAAACTGTTCAGAACGGACCGGTCCTGCTAGGGTGGGCTCACATCCCAGGGCAGTTCCAGCCCCTTCCCGTTCGGGGGCCGACCGTCTCCAGGCCCCCGACACACTGTCAGGACCCGCCCCCTGAAGCCCCCGTCAACCCGCACCACAGACACCCACACCCCTAGCC
>NZ_JAYMZR010000125.1:0-16950 GCF_035828615.1 Streptomyces sp. H27-D2
GCCGCGCGGTGGTGCTCTGCGGCTGTGCGGCTGTGCGGCGCGGTTGTGCTGGGGGTGCGCCCGGAAAAGCTACGGGGTGCAGGCGGTGATGGCAGCGGCGTTGGCAGCGGCTTCCTTGGCGTTGGCGGCAGCTTCGGTGACGGCAGCTGCTTCGGCCGCCGCGGTTGCGGTGGCCAGGGCTGCGGGGCTGGTACCCGTGGCTGCTTCGGCGGCCTGCCTCGCGATGACCGCCTCCGCGGCTGCGCCCCTGGCGGCGATGGCCGCGGAAGTGCTTGCGGCGGCCTTCGCCTTGGCCGCGGCGCACTCGGGGGTTTCCTCGCCGTGGTGGCTCGGCGACGCGGAACTGGTCGCGGGTGCGAGGGTGCCGGCCTGTGCCGCGGCTGTACCGCCGACCATCAGGACACTGGCGGTGAGGGACACGGCGGCTATGTGGCGAATCTTCATGCGGGTACTCCTGTCATGGGACGGATGAAGCCCGCACGTCCAGCGCCTGAGCCGAACCACGGAATCCACGGCGGCGAGAACCGAACGGCTCACCCAAAGAAGAAAAGCATCAAAAGGCCGGTATGTCCTCTTGGGGGAAGCTGTTGCGGATTCACCAACACCCGACTCCCCTGCGTCGCCCGCAGGCTCAGCCCCCCGGCAGGCTCACCCCCCGGGCAGGCGCAGCCCCCGCAGGCTCAGACCCCCGCCGGTGTCCGGTCTCCGGGCGGCCTCTCGTCGTCCTGGACGAGGGCGCCGGACGGATCGGCGGCCACGATCGTCGTGTCCTTCGGAGCGACGTTCAGCTCGGTGATCATCTGCTTGCTGAAGCCGAAGAAGTACGTCGCGACGAACCCGGCGAAGTAGCCGACGAGCAGCCCCGCCGCGTAGATCGCGATCGTCGTGCCCATTCCGTCGCTGCCGTCCATCAGCGGGAACAGCGCCCAGCCGGACGGGCCGATGGCTGTGGAGCCGACCGAGTCGCCGAGTTGGTTGAACAGGCCGACGAACGCGCCGCCGAACGCGCCGCCGAAGCAGGCCGTGATGAACGGGCGGCCCAGGGGCAGCGAGACGCCGTAGATCAGCGGCTCGCCGACGCCCAGGAGGCCCGCCGGGAGCGCGGACCTGATGGTCTTGCGGATCGAGGTGTTGTGCGGCAGCCGCAGGTAGACCGCGATGGCCGCGCCGACCTGGCCCGCGCCGGCCATGGCCAGGATCGGCAGCAGGACGGTGAAGCCCTGTTGCTCGATCAGGGTGGTGTGGATGGGGATCAGCGCCTGGTGCAGGCCCAGCATCACCAGCGGCAGGAACAGCCCGCCGAGCACGAACCCGGCGACGCCGCCGCCGCCGGCCAGCAGCCAGTCGGCGAAGTCGCCGATCGCGGTGGATACCTCGCCGGCCAGGAACATCAGGCCGAAGAGCGTGACCAGGCCGGATACCAGCACCGTCAGGGTCGGGGTCACCAGGACGTCCAGCGCCTCCGGCACCCACCTGCGGCACCACTTCTCGACGTACACGGCGAGCAGCGCCGCGCCCAGCGCGCCGAGCACGCCGCCCTGGCCGGGGGAGAGCTTCTCGCCGAAGACCGTCACGTTGGCGACGCCCGCGTAGACGATGATCGCCGCGACGGCGCCGCCCAGAACGGGCGTACCGCCGAACTCCTTGGCCGTGTTGATGCCGACGAAGACGGAGATCAGCGACATGAAGCCGGACGCGATGGCGGCGAGGGCGGGCACCAGCGAGGTCGCCCAGCTCGCATGGCCGGTGTTCACCAGGTTGGTCAGCAGGCCGTTGATGCCGGCCACGATGCCGCAGCCGATCAGCGCCGGGATCAGCGGCACGAAGATATTGGCGATCCGGCGCAGGAAGAGCTTCACCGGGGTGGCGTTCTTCCGCTTGCGGGCGGCTTTGATGGCCGTGCCCTGGGCTGCCAACTCATCGGCGGTGAGGGCGACTCCGTCGGGGGAGTGCGGGCCGGGCGCGGGCGCGGATGCCGGGCCGGGCGCGAGCCCGGACGCCGGGGTGGGTGCGGCGGCCCGCTCCGCCTCGACCAGCTTCTCGAACTCGGGGGTCACCCGGGCGACCGTGCCCGGACCCAGCACGATCTGGTACGTGTCGTCGTCGATTACGCCCATCACGGCGGGCAGCGCTTTGAGCGCTTCTTCCTGGACGAGCGAACGGTCCCGGAGCCCGAGGCGCAGTCGCGTCATGCAGTTGACGATCGAGGTGACGTTCCGTGCGCCGCCGACGAGGGGGAGGATCTCCTCGGCGATTCTCTGGTTCTTGTTCTCAGCCATGTGCGATGCCTCAGCCATGTGCGGTGCGCTTTTCCTCGGCGGGGTGGGGCTTGCGGGGGTGCGGGGGTGCGGGGTTGCGGGGTGCGGCTCAGGCCTTTTGCGCGGCCTGGAGCGCGTCGCGCAGGTGGCCGTCGGAGTCGGCGAGCAGCGCGGCGGCGGTGCGGCCGTCGACGTCGCCGAGCAGGCTGAGGATGGCGTCCTTCACTTCGCCGTCCGTGGCGGTGAGGGCCGTCTCGATGTCCTCGTCCGACGCGCCGGTGGCCAGCGAGACGATGCGGCGCGAGCGGGCGCGCAGCTTCTCGTTCGAGGCCCGGACGTCCACCATCAGGTTTCCGTAGGTCTTGCCCAGCCGGATCATGGTGATGGTCGAGAGCATGTTGAGGACGAGCTTCTGCGCCGTACCGGCCTTGAGCCGGGTCGAGCCGGTCAGCAGCTCGGGGCCGACGACGATCTCGATGCCGTGCTCGGCCGCCGCCGCGAGGCTTGAACCGGCGTTGCAGGAGAGGCCGATGGTGAGCGCGCCGAGCGCACGCGCGTGCTCGACCGCGCCGATCGCGTACGGGGTGCGGCCCGAGGCGGAGACGCCGACCACGGTGTCGTCCGGGGTCAGGGCCAGCGCGTCCAGGTCCTCGGCGGCGAGCAGCTTGCTGTCCTCGGCGCCTTCCACAGCCTTGACCATCGCGGACGGGCCGCCCGCGATCAGGCCGACGACCTCGCTCGGGTCGGTGTTGAAGGTCGGCGGGCACTCGCTCGCGTCCAGTACGCCGAGCCGCCCGGCGGTGCCCGCGCCGGCGTAGACGAGCCGCCCGCCGCGCGCCATCCGCTCGGCGGTCGCGTCGATCGCGGCGGAGATCTGCGGGAGCCGCTCCGCGACGGCGGTGGGGACGGTGGCGTCCTCGCCGTTCATCAGCGTGGCCAGTTCGAGGGTGGGCAGCCGGTCGATCTCGGACAGCTCCGGGCGGAACGCCTCGGTGGTGAGGGTGTCCAGCTGCGCGCGCAGCTCGCCGTAGCGCGAGGCCGGGGCTGGGGCTGGGTCAGCGGCCGGGGCAGCGGCTGGGACAGCGGCTGGGACAGGGGTGTCGGCGGTGGAGGGCATGAGGAAGGCTCTTTCTGATGCGGGCCGGCGCGGATCGGCGCGTGCCGGCGTCCGGTGCGCCGGGTACGGCCGTCAGCGTTGCGAGCGGGGCGTGTGGCGATGGGCGAGGGCTTCGTACGAGGCCGAGAGGGCGGGGGCCGCCGTCTCGTACGTACGCTGTGCCACGCCTATGAACAGGCAGTCCACGACCAGCAGTTGGCTGGTGCGGCTGGACATCGCCGCAGGCCGCAGCTCGCTCTCGCGGGACGTGGAGGTGGTGAGTATGTGGTCGGCGCACTGGGCGATCTCGCCGTCCGGGCGGCCGGTGATGGCGATGGTCGTCGCCCCGTTGTCGAACGCGACCCGCAGCGGCTCGATGACGTCCACGGTCCGCCCGGAGTGCGTGATCGCGATGGCGACGTCCCCGGAGCGCAGCTGCACGGCGTTGGTCACGGCCAGGTGCGTGTCGGAGTGCGCGTGCGCTATCAGGCCGATGCGCAGCAGCTTCTGCGCGAGATCCTGGCCGACGAGGCTGGACGCGCCGATGCCGTACACATCGATGCGGCGCGCGCCGGCGAGGGCGGTGACCGCCGCTTCGAGCTGCGTGATGTCGAGACCGGCGGCGGTGTCGGCGAGGCACTGCGCCTCTTCGTGCGCCAGCTTCGCGACGACGTCGGAGATCGTGTCGTCGACCGCGATGTCGGCGGTGACGGCGGGAGCGCGCCCGGCCGCCTGCTGCGCGGCCAGCGCGGCGAGCGCGAGGCGCAGGTCGCGGTAGCCCTGGTAGCCGAGGAGGCGCGAGGTGCGGACGACGGTCGCCTCACTGGTGCCGGTGAGCGCGGCGAGTCCGGTGACGGTGAGCGCGGCGCACGCGGCGGGGTCACCCGCCACAGCTTCGGCGACACGCTGCATGGAGCGGGTCATCGACGGAGCCATGGTGCGGACCTTGGCGGCGAGGGCGGCGGGGGGCGGGGGTGTTTTGGGCGGGATGGGCTTGAGGTCGGGGGTGGCGGCGGCTGCGCCGTTGCCGTTGCTGCTGCCCCTGCCGGTATGCGCGCCCGTACCCGCCGTGAAAGTTTCCTTCAGTCTGCTGCTCACCTCTGAAAGATATTTTCAGAACGGGAGGGCGTCAAGGGTCCTTCAGTCCGGGATGCGTGTCGTCATCCGGTGCGTCATCGGTGCGGCTTCCGGTGCGGCGTCGGCGGGGCTTCTGGTGCGGCTTCCGGCTGGGCTTCCGGTGGGGTGGGGCGCGCGACAATGGGGCATATGGAGATCGAGCAGTCATTGCACACAGCGCGGGCGCTGGTCATAGCCGACCTGATGGCGGGCGACGTGGCCGAGGCCGATGTCGTCTCGCTGGTCGAGGACGCGGTCGTGCACCGCAGGTGGTGGGTCGAGCAGTGGCCCGACGGGAGCGAATTCCTGCCCGGACTGATCGCCCAGGACGTCCAGGACGCGCTGCTGGAGAAGTACGGCCGCTGGCCGCTGTGCCCCGTGTGCAAGGAGGAGGGCGACCCGCACGCGCTGGACGTGGAGCCGGAGCTCGGCCCGGACCCGCACTGGGTGTGCACGAAGGCGGCGGTCGCCGTCGCGAAGGTGGGCTCGCTGGGCGCGGCGGGTTCGCCTGGGACGGCGGGCTCGCTCGGGGCTGCGGGCTGATGGCGGTCTATATAGACCCGCCCACCTGGCCGGGCCACGGCCGGATGTGGTCGCACCTGGTCAGCGATGTGTCGTTCGAGGAACTGCACGCCTTCGCGGCGGGCATCGGCGCTCCGGAGCGAGCGTTCGAGCGGGACCACTACGACCTGCCGAGCACCCGCTACGCGGACGCGGTACGGGCCGGCGCCGTCGAGATCGGCGGTAAGGAACTGGTGCGGCGGCTGACGGCGGCGGGGCTGCGGCGGCCCAAGGGGCGGTGAGCGGGGGGCTTTTCGGCGTGGTCGGGCTGTTGACGCCAAGGCTGTTATCCCGGAGGGCTGGTGTGTGTCGGTCCGCTGCGTGGCGGCCCGCTACTCGAAGGTCCATTGGATGCAGAGGCCGGTGTGGTACCACTGCTGGCGCAGGGCCGATCCCTCACCGCTGCCGATCGACCGTTCATCGCTGGAGCTGTAGTCGTAGGTGCGCAGAACTACCCCCTGGTCCGTCGCCGGCACCGGGGCACCGGGGCACCGCGCAGTTCGCCCGTTTCGGCGATACGGACCCGAACGCACCCGAAGCCGACCCGGGTAGTGCTAATTCGCGCCGGTGAGTCGGACGCTGTCAGGCCTCGGTGGACAGCGCACAGCCTTCGGTGGACAACGCGGCCTCGCGCTGCGTCTGCCCCTGCCCCTGGGTCCGCCCCTGCGCCTGCCCCTGCGCCGGGACCGATGCCGACGCCGATCCGAATCCTGCGCCCACGCCCACGCCCACGCCCACGCCCGCCTTCGCGACCACCAGGGACGGTGTCCCCCGCCGGTGGAAGCGCAGCGAGACCGCGATGGCGACGATGGCGACGGCTGTCATTCCCGCGCCCGCCCAGGCCGGCGCGGTGAAGCCGAAGCCGCCGTCGATGACCGTGCCGCCCAGCCACGGGCCGCTCGTGTTGCCGAGGTTGAACGCGGCGGTGGTGGTCGCGCCGGCCAGGGTGGGGGCCGCGCCCGCGACGTTGAACAGCCGGGCGTTGAGCGCGGGCGCGGTGAAGAACGCCGAGAGCCCGAGCAGGAAGGACAGCACCACGACGGCGACCGGGTTGTGCGCGGTCAGGGCCAGCAGGACCAGGAAGACGGTCGACGCGCTCGCGCCGCTGAGCAGCACACCGAACAGGTGCGCGTCCGCGACCCGGCCGCCGACCGCCGTCCCGATCAGCGCGCCGAGGCCGAACAGCCCGAGCACGCCGGGAACCCAGCCGTCGGGCAGCCCCGCGACGTCGGTCAGCAGCGGCGCCAGGTAGCTGAACACGCAGAAGACGCCGCCTGCGGCGAGCGCGGTGATCACGATGGACAGCCACACCTGCCGGTCCCGGTAGATCGCCAGCTCGCGCCGGAGCCTCGGGCGGGTGTCGGGGAGCGGGATGCGCGGGATCAGGGTGACGACGCCCACGAGCGCCACGGCGGACATCACGGCCACCGCCCAGAACGCCGACCGCCAGCCCAGGCTCTCGCCGAGGAAGGCCCCCGCCGGAACGCCCAGCACGTTGGCGATGCTGAGCCCGCCGATCATGACGGCCATCGCGCGGGCCCGCGAGGTGACCGGCACCATCGCGATGGCCACCGACGCGCCGACCGCCCAGAAGCCGGCGCACGCGAGCGCGCTGACGACGCGGGAAGTGAAGAGCAGCGCGTAATTCGGCGCGAGCGCCCCCGCGATCTGGCCGAGGCCGAACACCGAGATCAGCGCGATCAGGGTGGTACGCCGGGGGAGCCGCAGCGTCGCCACGGCGAGCAGCGGCGCGCCCACGACCATGCCGATCGCGAAGGCGGATATCAGCAGGCCCGCTTGCGGGATCGTGACGCCCATGTCGTCCGCGATCGGCGGCAGCAGCCCGGAGAGCATGAACTCCGAGGTTCCGAGGGCGAAAACGGACAGTCCGAGGATGTAGACGGCTACGGGCATACGGGTTCCACTGGCGTTCGGCACTTAGGCGGCAGCGTTGGGGGCGCGGCCGTCTATTCCCGGAGGCGGACCCACGTCTCTTCGGGCACTCGGGGCTGCCCCGTACCGTTCGGGCCTTGCGCGGGCACCAGCACCGCCTGTGCCGTCACGTAGCCGTAGCCGTGCCTGCCCCCCGGCCCCGTACCCAGCCCCGTCAGACGCTGAGCAGCGCCAGTTCCGTGCTGAGGTTGCGCCGGGCGGTGGGCTCCCAGTGCTCGGCGCCGTACGGGGTGCGGAAGAGGCGGGGCAGGGCGAGCAACTGGCGCAGGACCGTCGCGCGGCCGGCCCGGAAGGCGTCGTCCGGGACGAAGCCGTACTCCTCGCGGACGGCCGCCGCGTACTCCGCGTACGCCTCGGGCGCCCCCGCCAGGATCGCCAGGTCCGCGTCGCAGAGGGTCTCGCCGTTGGCGTCGCCGGCCGCCGGATCGTGGGTGACGGTCAGCCGTACGAGCCGGACGACCTCGTCGGTACGGGCCTGGGCGACGCCGGCCTCGGTGAGGGCGCGCTCGGCGAGCTGGGCGCTGCGCTGCTCGTTCTCGCTGCGGTCGGGCCGGTACACGGCGTCGTGGAACCAGGCGGCGAGGCGGACGGCGTGCGGGTCGGTCGGGTGCCCGGCCAACTCGTCGATCCGGTCGAGGACCGCGAGCAGGTGATCGGTGGTGTGGTACTTGCGCTGCGGCTCCGCCCAGCGGGCGAGCAGGTTCTCGCCATACGGGACGGGGTCGGGGCTGGAGGTTTCCCCCGCATCCGGGTCCGTGGCCGTGGCGGTTTCCCCCGCATCCGCATCCGCGTCCGTGGCCGCTTCCGCACCCGCACCCGCGTCCGTGGCCGCTTCCCCCGCACCCGCGTCCGTGGCGGCTTCGCGCGCGGCGGTGAGCAGGGCGGTCCAGCGGCCCAGCAGCAGGTTGTGCTGCGCGGTGGCCGGCCCGGACGGGGGGCTGGGCGCGGGGCCGGGCTGAGGGCTGGGCCGATGGCCGGGCTGGGGGCCGGACGGGGGATTGGACAGGGCTGCCATAAGCCAATTGTGCGGTACAGCTTTCGGCGCGGGGCCGGGATGTGGCAGGCTGTTCTACATGTCTAGACCAATTCTCGAGGTGATCGCCCTCGATGCCGCAGACGCGGTCTCAGCTCAGGCCGGCGGGGCGGACCGGCTCGAACTGGTCGCCGACATGGCGGCCGACGGCCTCACCCCGCCGCGCGAGACCTTCGCCGCGATCCGCGCCGCCGTCGACATCCGGCTGCGCGTGATGCTGCGCGCCTCCGACGGCTTCGCGGTCGGCGGCGCGGCGGAGCTCGACGCGCTCTGCCGGTCGGCGGCCGAGCTGCGGGCCGAGGGCGCGGACGAATTCGTGCTGGGCTTCCTCGACGCCGAGGGGCGTGCGGACCTGACGGCCGTGACCGCGCTGGCCGAGGCCCTCGACGGCTGCCGGTGGACCTTCCACCGCGCCATCGACCGGGCCGCCGACCGCGACGACCTGCGCAAGGAGCTGTCCGACTTCCCGGGCCTCGACAGCTACCTCACGGCGGGCGCCGCGACCGGCGTCGACGACGGCCTCCCGACGCTGCTGGCCGAGGCGGCCCGTACGGAGCGGAGCGAGCCCGGCTACGACCCGCAGTTGCTGGTGGGCGGCGGCCTGCACCTGCGGCACCTGCCCGCGCTGCGCGCGGCGGGCGTCACGGCCTTCCACATCGGCGGCGCGGCCCGCCCCGGCGGCTGGTCCGCCCCGGTGGGGGCCGAGGCGGTCAGGGAGTGGCGCGAGACGCTGGACGCGGTGGCGCGGGCGGTGTGAGGACGGGACGCGGTGGCGCGGGCGGTGTGAGGACGGGACGCGGTGGCGCGGGCGGTGTGAGGACGGGACGCGGTGGCGCGGGCGGTGTGAGGACGGGACGCGGTGGCGCGGGCGGTGTGAAGAGGTGCCCGGCCTCGCGCCTCACGCCTCGCGCCTCACGTCTCAGCCTGCCGGCCACCCCGCCGGCTACCCGTCGGCTCCCCCTCCAGTTCCGTCGGCAGCGGTGCCGAGTGGAGGATCGCCAGGCCCGACACGGCTCGGGTGAGCGCCACGTACAGCCGGCGCAGCCCGGTACGGAGGTCGGGCTCGCCGGCCACCACTCCGGCGGGCTCGTCCAGGACCACGTAGTCGTATTCGAGGCCCTTGGCGAGGGTGGCCGGTACGAGGGTGAGCCGGGCCTCGGCGGAGGTCTCCTCGCCGGGGGAGAGGTACGGCAGTCCCGCCGCCGTGAGCGCCGCGGCGAGGGCGGGGATGCGGGCGTCGGCCGCGATCAGGCCGACCGAGCCCTCGTTCGACAGCGCGGCCAGGCACGCGGCCGACACGGCCGAGTCGAGCGCTTCGGGCCGGACCTCCCGTACCCCCATCGAGCCGGGCGAGTCGCGGACCGAGGTGGCCTCCGCCAGGCCGGGGGCGATGGCGGGCAGCAGCCGCGACGCGTAGGCGATGACCTCGCGCGGGACGCGGAAGCCGCGGGTCAGCTCCTCGATCCGGCCGTCCGGCTTGCCGAGGTGGGTCAGCGCTTCGGCCCAACTGGCCGTCGCCCAGGGCGTGGTGCCCTGCGCCAGGTCACCGAGGATCGTCGCCGAGCCGGTGGTGCAGCGGCGGCCCACCGCCCGGTACTGCATGGGGGACAGGTCCTGCGCCTCGTCCAGGACCACATGGCCGAGCGAGTGCGTGCGCTCGACGAGGTCCGTCGCCTCATCGATGAGGACCGTGTCCGCCGACGACCAACGGGCGGCCTTCACGCTGCGGGCGGGCTTGGCCCACAGGACGGCCCGCTGCTCGTCCGGGGTGAGCAGCCCCTCCGCGTGAGCCGCCAGGAACTCGGGGTCGGCGAGCAGCCGCAGCACCAGCTTGGCCGGATCCACCAGCGGCCAGGCCGCCTTGACCGCCGCCTTCACCGCCGGAGTGCGGGCCACCGCGTCCTGCACCCGGTCGTCCGGAGCCTCGCCGGCCTCCTCCATCCGTACCAGCACGGAGTGCGCGATCCGCTGCGGCAGGGCGCCGCGCGCGGCCCCGTAACGGATGCCGCGCTCCAGCAACTGGCTGACCAGCTCGCCGACTTCGTACGCCGGCACCCGCCAGCGGCGCGACCCGCGCACCACGACGACCGGCTCGGTCGGCATCGTCACCCCGGACCTGACCGCGCGCCGCAGCACCTCGGCCATCCGCGCGTCACCCTTGACCCGGGCCGACTCGGCGCTGTCCGTGCCGGACACGGCGACGGGCGAGACCAGGTCGTCGACGGTCGCCTGCTTGACGTCCAACTCGCCCAGTGCGGGAAGCACTTGCTCGATGTAGTGCAGGAAGGACCGGTTCGGCCCGATGACCAGGGTGCCGGTGCGGGCCAGCCGGTCGCGGTGCGCGTAGAGCAGATACGCGACTCGGTGCAGCCCTACCGCCGTCTTTCCGGTGCCCGGCCCGCCCTGCACGCAGACCGTGCCGCCGACGCCGGCTCGTACGATCTCGTCCTGCTCCGGCTGGATCGTCGCGACGATGTCGCGCATCGGGCCTACGCGGGGGCGCTCGATCTCGTTCTGGAGCAGCCTGCTGGTCGTGCCGGGGGCGTCGGTGATGCGGGAGCCGGCGCCCCCATCCGCCTCGTCCGGCGCGCCCGCCTCGTGCGGCCCGTCGGCGAGGTACTCGTCCTCGTACGCCGTCAGCTCGCCGCCCGTGAAGCCGAAGCGGCGGCGCAGCCCGACGTCCATCGGGTCCTTCTTCGACGCCCGGTAGAACGGCTGCGAGACCGGCGCGCGCCAGTCGACGACCATCGGGTCGCCGTCCGTGTCGTGCACATGGCGGCGGCCGATGTAGAAGTCCTCGCCCGCCGCCCCTTCCGCCTGGTCCGCGCCCGGCGCGTGCAGATAGCCGAGGCGGCCGAAGAAGAGCGGGGTGTGCGCGAGGTCGGCGAGCGCCTTGATCCGGGCGTCGATCTCGCCCTGGAGGACTTCGGCGTTCACCCAGTTCGCGGTGACGTCCCTGATGTTGAGGGCCTGGGCGTCGGCGCGCATGGCGCGCAGCGCGGCGCGCGAAGCGGTGAGATGGGCGCGCTCGCGTTCGAGGGGGTTCGGCGTTTCGAGGGGCTTCGCCGTTTCGGGAGGGTTCGCCGCTTCGGAAGGGCTTGCCGCCTGAGCGGCTACATCGGCTACGGCTACATCGACTACGGAGTCGGGCGACGGGTGGGCATGCGCGGGCACGGCTTTGCCTCCGGCTGGTGCGGGTACGTCCATACGCGGCTACGCGGAGCGTCTGGGCGTATGAGCGGGAACTGAGAGCGGGTGGCCGACCGGTTTCCGTCCGGTCGGAGGCGCTCCCCCGGCTGCCAGCTACGGCTGGTACCACGGTTCGGGAGGCGGCAGGACGGGCGAGTGTACGCTGCACCGGTCCGGGGAGCGAATGGTTTTCGGGGCGGGGCACGGGCCTCCCGCTGGTCTCACCCCGGCCCGCCGGCCCAGCTCGGCCCAGCTCCGCCCCCGTACCGGATGAGCTTCCGGCTGAGTACGGGATGAGTACGACCGCGCTCGCCGACGGTGTCCGCGACCGGTTGACTGACCAGCATGAGCACCAGCCGACCGACCTGGGCCGAGATGCGGACCGAATTCTGGGACGCCCGAGCCGCCCGAGCCGCCCGAGCCGCCGAAGCCGCCGAAGCTGCCCGAGCCGCCCCGACCGTCCGCGAAAACGACGGGGCCCGCCGACTGTGGGCCGGATTGGCGCTGCTCCTGCTCGTACCGACCTTGATTGTGGCGCTCATCTGCAGCTTGCTGTTCATGCCGGAGGCCGGCGAATGCCTCATGCAGGGCGAGGGCTGTACGCCGGTGCCCACCTGGATGATCGCCACGACCCTCGTCGTGAGCGTCGCCTCGGGCCTGACGGTCCTGCTGCTGCCGCGCGGCAGCAGCAGGACCGTCAGGCCGCCCGGCCTTCGGCTGTGGCTGCTGCGCACCCAGCTGTGGGCGGGCGGGGCGGCCGCCGCGCTGGTCTTCATCCACGGCTTCGCCCCGTTCTAGCCACACCGCAGCCGACCGGCCGACATCCGCGCAGGCGTGCGGTGCCGAGCTTGGGCAGTCCCGCAGCCGTGCGGTGCTGCCGACCTTGGGGCGTCCCGCAGCCGTGCGGCGCCGACCCTGGCAGCCCCGCCCCCGTACAGCTCCGCCCCGTACAGCCCCGCCCTCGCGTCCTTCACCCGAAGTGACTACGCGCCGCGCCTACTCCGGCGGCGGCGGCCCCTCCGTCAGCCCCTCGGGGTCGGCCAGCAGCTCGTCCGCGTCCACGATCCGGTACGCGTAACCCTGCTCGGCCAGGAAGCGCTGCCGGTGGGCGGCGAAGTCCTGGTCGATGGTGTCGCGGGCGACGACCGAGTAGAAGCGCGCCTCGTGCCCGTCCGCCTTCGGGCGCAGCACCCGGCCGAGGCGCTGTGCCTCCTCCTGGCGGGAGCCGAACGTGCCCGAGACCTGGATGGCGACCGTCGCCTCGGGCAGGTCGATCGAGAAGTTGGCGACCTTCGAGACGACGAGCACGGACAGCTCGCCCTCCCGGAAGGCGTTGAAGAGCTTCTCGCGCTGCGCGTTGCTCGTCTCGCCCTTGATGACCGGCGCGCCCAGGTGCTCGCCCAGTTCGTCGAGCTGGTCGATGTACTGGCCGATGACCAGCGTCTGTTCGCCCTGGTGTTTACGGACCAGCGCCTCGGTGACCCGCTGCTTCGACGCCGTCGTGGCGCAGTAGCGGTACTTCTCCTCGGCCTCGGCCGTCGCGTAGGTGAGCCGTTCCGCGTCGGTCAGGTTCACCCGGACCTCGACGCAGTCGGCGGGCGCGATGTAGCCCTGCGCCTCGATCTCCTTCCACGGAGCGTCGAAGCGCTTCGGGCCGATCAGCGAGAACACGTCCGACTCGCGGCCGTCCTCGCGCACCAGCGTCGCGGTCAGCCCGAGCCGACGGCGCGCCTGGAGGTTCGCGGTGAACTTGAAGACCGGCGCGGGCAGCAGGTGCACCTCGTCGTAGAGGATCAGGCCCCAGTCGCGGGAGTCGAACAGCTCCAGGTGCTGGTAGACGCCCTTCCGCTTGGTGGTCAGGACCTGGTACGTCGCGATGGTCACCGGGCGGATCTCCTTGCGGGTACCGCTGTACTCGCCGATCTCCTCCTCGGTCAGCGACGTCCGCTTCACCAGCTCGTGCTTCCACTGCCGGGCCGAGACGGTGTTGGTGACCAGGATCAGCGTCGTCGCCTTGGCGGTCGCCATCGCGCCCGCGCCCACCAGCGTCTTGCCCGCGCCGCAGGGCAGCACGACGACGCCCGAGCCGCCGTGCCAGAAGCCCTCGATCGCCTGCTTCTGGTACGGGCGCAGCGCCCAGCCGTCCTCCTTGAGCTCGATCGCGTGCGCCTCGCCGTCCACGTACCCGGCGAGGTCCTCGGCCGGCCAGCCGAGTTTGAGCAGCGTCTGCTTGATCTGGCCGCGCTCGGAGGGGTGCACCACCACGGTGTCCGGGTCGAGCCGGGCGCCGACCAGCGGCTGCACCTTCCTCGACCGGAGGATCTCCTCCAGCACCGGGCGGTCGCTGCTGGTGAGGATCAGCCCGTGCACGGGGTGCTTGCTCAGGGTGAGCCGCCCGTACCGGGCCATCGTCTCGGCGATGTCGACCAGCAGGGCGTGCGGCACCGGGTAGCGGGAGTACGCCACCAGCGCGTCGACGACCTGCTCGGCGTCGTGCCCGGCCGCGCGGGCGTTCCACAGACCGAGCGGCGTCAGCCGGTAGGTGTGGATGTGTTCGGGAGCGCGCTCCAGCTCCGCGAACGGTGCGATGGCGCGGCGGCACTCTCCCGATAGTTCGTGGTCCACCTCCAGGAGCAGTGTCTTGTCGCTCTGGACGATGAGAGGTCCGTTCACGCGGCTCGGCCCTTTCCACTGGTGTTCGGCCTGTACGGCTCGTGTTCCGGCCGGCACGGCCAAACCACCAGTGTCGCTCACCGGCGTGCATGGTGCGGTGATAGTCAGCTCACAGGTGGTCTTCCGGTCTTCACGGGTGGCCTCCGGCCCGGACTCGCAGCCGGATTCCGGCCCGGACTCGCACTCGGTCGCCGGGCCGGACCCTCACTCGTCCGCGAGTTCCGCCACGCCCGTCACCCGGTGCAGCGGATACGTCCGCACCTCGTCCGCCGTGTGGTCGTACGCCGTCACGAAGCCGCCCTCCACCCGTACCGGGGCGATCACCCGCTGGCTGGCCGCGCCGTCCGCGTTGACGTAGCCCATCCACACCACCGAGCCGGTCAGCGCGGCGGCCTGCATGGTGGCGAGGGTCTCGGCTGAGGTCGTGCGGGGCAGCCGGTCGCCCGTGGGGGTGGGGACGGCCGCGCTGCGGCCGGAGCCCGTGCCGCCGTCGATGCCGGCGCCCGCGCCGGAACCCGTCGGCGCGCCCGCCGGTTTGTGGGTCGCCGTCGCGGCCAGGTCGCCCGCCCTGATGGCCCGCACCGCCGCCGTCAGCAGGGTGTCGTCGGGCTGCGGCGGGCCGTCGGGGACGGGGGAGGGTGCGGTACGGGGCGGGGTGCGGTGTGCGTCGGGGCGGGTGATCAGCACGTCCCCTTCGGCGGACTCGGCGGCCGGCGCGTAGCCCATCGCCCGCAGACCGTCGAGCAGCGTCTCCGGGGCGGCCTGCGCCGCCAGCACCGTCGGCGCGAGCCGGCGCAGCCCGAAGCCGGCCGAGCGGCGGTCCACCAGCAGCTCGCTGAGCAGCGCGTCGTCGTCGCAGCGCAGGTACGCGGAGGCGGCGCCGATCCGCAGCCGGCCGTGCTTGCGGGCCACATCGTCGATCAGGTACGCGAGCGGCTGCGGCACCGGCGTACGGGAGTGCTCGGTCAGGAACGCCTGGAGGTCGGTCGCCGTCCGCCCGACGTCCAGCGCGCGCCGCACCGACTGCGGCGTGAACCGGTAGACCGTCGCGCCGCCCTTCGACTCGACGTCCGCCAGCACCCCGAGCATCTCCGCGAGCGGTCGCTCCAACGGGCCCGGCGCGACGGCCGTCAGGTCGGCTTGCAGCAGCACGTGGTTGAGCGGCTTGGGCAGCAGCGGTACGAGGATTTCGGCGGCGTGGGCGGCTGCCGCCGCGATGTCCACTCCGGTGTGGAAGCCGGTCCGGGCGCGGGGGGTGGGGGCGGTGGGGGCTGTGGGAGTGGTGCGGGTGGTGCGGGTGCGGGGCGCGGCACTGGGCTGCTCGTCGGTGTGCGAGCTGGTGTGTGGGCTGTTGTGCGAGCCGCCCTGATCGTTCGGGCCCAGCAGCGCCCGGCCCTGCGAGGACAGCGCGCCCCGGCCCGTCACGCCCAGCATCTCGGTCTCGGCGAGCGTCCAGCGGGCCAGTCTGGTCCGCAGATCGTCCGGGCCCTGAGCTGCGGCGGTGGCGGCCGTAGCCGCTCCCGCGCCCGCCGTCGGGCCGGCCGGGGAGCCGCCGCGCGGCGGGCGCTCCCAGCGCAGCCGCGCCAGCACCGCGTCCGTGGGCACGGACGCGCCCGGCGTCATCCCCGCGAGCAGCTCCAGCGTCCGCCGCCGCACCTCGGGCGCCGGCGAGCGGTCCAGGTCCGGGCCGAGCACGGCCAACGTACGGCCCTTGCCGTCACGCGTACCGACCAGACCGGCGGTACGGGTCGCCACCAGCCACGCCGTGACGAGCTGCGCCCAGCGCTGCTCGGCGGGCAGCCGCGCCCACTCGTCGTAGCCGGGCGTCGGCGCGTAACGCTCCTCGGTCGCGCCGTCCGAGGCCAGCAGTCCGGCCGCGTACGCCAGCTCGATCCAGAAGGCGGCCACCGACTCGGACACGTCCAGCGCCGCACCGGTCCGCTTGAGGTCGCGCACGCTCATGCCGCCCGCGCGCAGCACGGCGGGACCGCCGTTGTCCCACTCCTTCAGCAGCTCGTCGACCGCCGCCAGCGCGGTGAACGCCTGGCCGGCGGCGGCCTCGTCCACCAGCTGCTGACCCCGCTCGGTGACCGGTTCCAGCGCCGGCGCCAGCGGCTCGATCGCGCGGTGCGCCCGCCCGCCGCGCAGGTGCAGGGCCGCCTCGCGCGGCAGTACGACGTTGCCGGACGCGGCCGGCAGCAGCAGGCCGCGGGCCAGCAGCCACTGCACGGGCGGGGCGGGCGCCGGCGGCACCGTGCCGTACGGCGGCCCCCACACCAGCTTCCCGAGCACGGCCGTCGACTCCGGCGGCGCACCGGCCAGCAGCGCCGCCATCCGCTCGCGGTCCCCGAAGAGGGTGGTGAGCGAGGTCACAGCCGTCACGGGGTCGTGGGTGGGCGGCAGCCCGGCGGACGTCAGGATCTCCTGGAGCCGCCCCGGCGACATCCCGGTCGTCGCCTCCGCGGTCGTCGGGCCCAGGCCGGTGGGGGAGAGGTTCGTGGCCGTCGGCGCCAGCAGCTCGCGGGCCGTGCGGACGAGGCGCAGCCGCTCGTCGGTGCCCCAGATGAGGGCCTGCGTGCGCAGCACCGCTATGGCGCGCGGCAGCTCCGCGGCGACCCGTTCGTCGGGCTCGTCGCCGCTCAGCAGCGCTCGCAGGGTGCCGTACGGGCAGGGCTCGGGCGCTACGGCCAGGGCCTCGGCGGTCTGGAGTACGAAGCGGTCGAGGCGTTCGAGCGCCCGGACGACGGAGGCACGGGTTCCGGCGCGGGTGGCGAGCTGGGTGAGGTCGCCGGGCACCGGCGAGAGCAGCTCGGGCCGGGCGTGCAGGAGCGCGGCGAGGCTGTCGTCGGGACGGGTGCGCAGCTCTTCGGCGAGCGTGCGCGGGGCTGTGGCGGTGCGGTCGCCTGGGCCGGTCTTCGCGGGCACGCGCGCCTCCCGATTCCGCTCGGTGGTCATCCGCCCCACGGTAGCCGGTGTGGGGGGTGGTGGGGTGCGGGTGTGCCTCGCGGCGGTGGCGGTGGGGTGGCGGTGCGGCGTTGTGGTGACGGGGGCGGGGCCTGCGGGGCGGTAGG
>NZ_JAYMZR010000126.1:0-16796 GCF_035828615.1 Streptomyces sp. H27-D2
GTCCAGGCTCACCCCCGACGCAGCGCCGGCCACCACTTCCCCGGCTACCACCACGGCCACCACCACCGCCCCCGCCGGCACGCGGCCCCTGACCGGCATCATCGTCGCCACCGCGCTGCCCTACACCGAGGACGCCGCCGCCCCCGCCGGGCTCCGCCCCGATCTGGACCGCTACGCCGCGCACTGCCGCTGGCTCGTGGACAACGGCTGCCACGGCGTCGGCCCCAACGGATCGCTGGGCGAGTACTCCTCCCTCACCGACGACGAGCGCCGCGAAGTGGCCCGTACGGCCGTGGCGTCCGTCGGCGCCGACGCGCTGGTCGTCGTCGGCGTGCACGGGGCCGGGGCCCACCAGGCGCGCCACTGGGCGGAGCTGGCGGCGGAGGACGGCGCGGACGGCGTGCTGTGTCTGCCGCCGACCCTCTACCGCGCGAGCGCCGCCGAGGTCATCCACCACTACGAGCAGGTCGCGGCGGTCGGGCTGCCCGTGATGGCGTACAACAACCCGTTCGACACCAAGGTGGACCTGACGCCGGAACTGCTCCGCGAGATAGCCGCGATCGACAACGTCGTGGCGGTGAAGGAGTTCTCCGGCGATGTCCGCCGCGTCCTGCACATCAAGGAGCAGGCACCGGACCTCGACGTCGTGGCGGGGGCCGACGACCTCGTGCTGGAGTCGCTGCTGATGGGCGCGACGGGCTGGTTCGCGGGCTTCCCGAACGTCTTCCCGGCCGAGTCGGTGCGGCTCTACAACCTCGCGCGGGCGGGCCGTCTGGACCAGGCCAGAGCCCTGTACGCGCCCCTGATCGCCGCTTTCCGCTGGGATTCGCGGACCGAGTTCGTCCAGTCGATCAAGCGCGGCATGGACCTGGTCGGCCGCTACGGCGGCCCGTGCCGCCCGCCGCGCGGCCCGCTGAGCGAGGCCCACGCCAAGCAACTCGACGCGGACATGCGGCGTGCCATCGACTTCCTCGGCTGCCCCAGCTCACTTTTCCCGCTCGAAACTCCTACCCCTCCCGACCCGCTCGCTTCTCCCGACGCGTCCCATCCACTCGGCTCGGAGCGCTGAACCGGTGCGCGCGGTCCGCTGTTTCAGCGCCGTCGACTCGCACACCGAGGGCATGCCGACCCGCGTCATCACCGGCGGCATGGGCCAGGTCCCGGGCGTCACGATGGCGGACCGCCGCCTGCACTTCATCGAACACCTCGACCACATCCGCCAGTTGCTCATGAACGAGCCGCGCGGACACTCCGCGATGAGCGGCGCGATCCTGCAACCGCCGACCCGGCCCGACGCCGACTGGGGCGTGCTCTACATCGAGGTCTCCGGCTGCCTGCCGGTCTGCGGCCACGGCACGATCGGGGTCGCGACCGTCCTGGTCGAAACCGGCATGGTCGAGGTGACCGAACCGGTGACCACCGTCCGGCTGGACACCCCGGCCGGCCTGGTCGAAGCCCGGGTGGCCGTACGCGACGGGCGGGCCGAGCGCGTCACGATCCAGAACGTCCCCTCGTACGCGGCCGAACTCGACGCGACGATCAAGGTGCCCGGCTTCGGCGAGGTCCGCTACGACATGGCGTACGGCGGCAATTTCTACGCGATCACCCCGCTCGACCGCCTCGGCATCCCGTTCGCAGCCGCCCATCAGGACGAGATCGTCGCGGCAGGACGCGCGATCATGACGGCGATCAACGAACAGCGCCGCCCGGCACACCCCGAGGACCCGTCGATCGCGGGCTGCCACCACGTCCAGTTCACGGCGCCGGGCATCGCCGGGGGCGCGGCGGCCGGCCCCGCAGGCGTCAGCGACTCCCGCAACGCGATGGCGATCCACCCGGGCTGGCTCGACCGCTCCCCCTGCGGCACAGGCACCAGCGCCCGAATGGCCCAACTCCACGCACGCGGCGAACTCCCCCTCCACCAGGACTTCATCAACGAGTCCCTGATCGGCACCCGCTTCACGGGCCGCCTCATCGCCACGGCCCGGGTGGGCGGCTATGAGGCGGTCGTGCCTACGGTGACGGGCCGCGCTTGGATCACGGGGCTGGGGCAGTACCTCTTGGATCCGACGGATCCGTTTCCTCGGGGGTTCGTGCTGTAGCGGTAGCCCCACCTGTGGCGGGTGGTACGGAGCCCCGCCAGCGGCTTCAGTGCTCCCGGAGCCGAGCGGCCTTCCACTCCGCCCAGACCTCCTTCCCACCAGTGGCGCGAAGCCCGTTGACGAGGATGTAGTGGCCCCGGTCAACAGCGCACTGGCGAAGCAGCCAGCGTCCTCGGCCATGCTCGGCGTCGGGGCGGCCGGGCAGCGGGTCGGGCAGCCTCGGATTGCTGTCCCAAACGCTGAGGCGCAGACGCTGCTCGGTCCGGGCGTAGCTGAGACGTACGGAGACGGGCCCGCTGGCATGGCGTACGGAGTTGGTCGTCAGCTCGGAGGCCAACAGCTCCGCGTTGTCGATGACCGCGTCGTCCAGGCCATGACGACGCAGCACGGTACGGACATGAGCGCGCGCGATACCGGGACCGAGGGTGCAGTTGGAAATGCGCAGCGCGTACTCCCAGTCGTCCGGAGGATCGGAGGGTGGAGGGAATGCGGCGGCCGGGACGTGAAGAGACATGCGCGTAACTCCTCTTTGAGGCAGGGCGGTTGCATGGTTGATGGATCGCTTCGGGCGGTGGCTGTGTCGCCCTGCGCGTCGCGGATGTGCGGGCAGGGCGGTGCGCTTCCGGGGGTCCCGTCGCCACGGTGAGTAGCTGGCGTGCGACTTACCGTAGGGCATTCAAGTACAGTACTGCTACCGAACAAGGGAACATTCTGAATCTCTCGGGGATGGCAGGCTGGGCACGGACAGAGGGAGGGTCATGCCGCCGAGAACCACGGCTACCGCACGACAGCAGCGACTTGGTGCCGAGCTGCGCAGACTTCGTGAGCGCGCCGGCCTGTCCACCCGGGAGGCGGGTCAGAAGCTGGGCGTTGACCCGGCGCGGATCAGTAACATCGAGTCAGGACGCTTTGGTGTCAGTGCCGATCGGGTACGCACTTTCGCGCTCGGCTATGACTGTTCGGACACCGGGCTGATCGAGGCGCTGAGGGAGATGACGGCCGGGCGCTCCCGCAACTGGTGGGACGACTACCGGGAAACGCTCCCGTCCGTACTGCTCGACCTTGCCGAACTGGAGCACCGCGCGACGGAGATTCGTACCGCCCAGTTCACGCATTTGCCGGGGCTCCTCCAGACCACGGACTACGCCCGTCTGGTCTTCCGGCAAAACGTCCCGGTGCTGCCACCGCCCGAGATCGAGTACCGGTTGTCGCATCGGATCAAGCGGCAGGGAATCCTCTACCGGGACGATCCGACCCCCTATACCGCGATCATCCACGAGGCAGCGCTACGGATGCAGTTCGGCGGTGCGGATCTCATGCGGGAGCAGCTCGTGCACATCGCGGAGATGAGCGAGCGCGACGGTGTCGATGTACTCGTGCTCCCCTTCTCGGCGGGAATCTTTCCCGGCGCGGGGCAGACGGTCGTCTACGCGGAGGGGCCGGTGCCCCAGTTGGACACGGTGCAGCTCGACACCGAGCACGGATCCGAATTCCTGCACGCTGAAGCGCAACTGGTGAAGTACCGGACCATCATGGAGAGATTCGAGAACGCATCGTTGGATGCCGCCTCGTCCCGTGCGTTCATTCTCGGCACCATCGCGAACTCTTGAGAGGTTCAGGCATGTCCCCCCTGTACTGGCAGAAGTCGTCTTACAGCAGCGAGGCGAGCAACTGCGTCGAACTCGCTACCGCGCCTGACGGATCGATCTGGCTTCGTGAGTCCGACGATCCTGATGGTGTGCTCACGGTGGGAAGGCCTGGCCTGTCTGCCTTCTTGCTGGCTGTGAAGGCGGGCCGCTTCGACCGGATAGCGCCGTAGAGCTGGAGACCGGTGAGTCTTGAGGCTGAGCGATCGAGCGGGCTCGCTCCACCACCGGTAGCCGGCACCGATTTCTTCGCGGACGCGCACCGCGACCGTCGGAGGTCAGTCCTGCGGCGGCGCGCTTGGGGGGCTGTGCTGGGTTCTGAAGCGAGTCAGCTGGTCGGCAAGCAGAGCGAGCCAGCCGCTGGGCGAGTAGGGCGCGGGGGATCGACTTCCATGCCCAGTTCGGCGACCGCGATCGCGTAGTCGCTCTCACCAATGACCAGGGCCAGGAGTTCGTGCCCTTCGCCAGTCAGTCGGGCGGTGACACTCGCATGCGTGGTGTCGAGGTAGTCAGTGAGGGCCGCGTCGTGGTCGTCATCGGTGATCACCTGTTGAGTACACCACTGAGCCGTCTTACGGTCGGGGTATGTCGCTGATCTCGTCTGCATGTGCGGGCGACTCTCTCAGATCGGGTTGAACGCCCAGAAGACGCCGACCTCGGACTCGGAGACGATGATCAACCCGAGATCTAGCGTGTAGTCGGTGAAACTGACACCGCCGGATTCTTTCTGGAAAAAATCCGGACTCTTGGTCGTGCGAGCAAGAATGGAAGTGGTGTAGCAGGAACTCCTTGATCCGTATCGAGAGGTAACAGTCCGGGCATCTGCCAACAGCTGTTCCTTTCGATCCGTGAAGCCTGGAATATGCTTCACGCCGAACCAGTCGTCCATCATAGCCACAAGCAATTCGACGGCAGAGTGGGACGTGATCTCATGGAGATGATCGACCAGCATCTCAATGGTGGGATAGATGAAGGGAAAGGCGGGGCCATACTGGGTCCGCTCCTGGTCATTTTCCTTATCCCAGTCGAGTGTCATCCATCCACGGGGATCCACGACTGAGCGTTCCATAATCGATAGGGCATCATGTCGCCATTCGGCGTGGCCCCTTGGTCCTGTTGCGGCGAATACATACGTGTCGTCGAGCAGGTGCAAGACTGCGGCTTCCCAATCAGCACGGTCAAGTGCGGGCATGTTAGTTCCTGGTCATTGGTTCACGAGGCGGGCATGGAGGTGAGCACGACGAAGGGCATGGAGGTTAGAGGGGGTTGAAGAACCAGAAGAGACCGACTTCTGTTTCGGAGACGACGATCACGCCATAGTCTTCTACATATTCGGTGAGAGGCGCCCATCCGTGCGTCATGAGAGAACTGTCTAGGCTTTTCGTTACTCGGGCGTCGGTCAAGTTTGTGTAGCATGTAAAATCTGGTTCATACCGGGAGAGAAGAGTGCGGGCTTCCATGAGCAACCCAGGTTTCCGTTCTGCGAATGTCGGAATGTTGGCAATTTCATATCCTTCGTATGTCATAGCAGCCAGGAGTTCTTCGGCAGATTCTGTGGAAATTTCATAGAGTCGAGTGGCGAGTATTTCGACCGTTGGTGAAGCGAAGGGGAAAGTAGGGTTTTCTTCGGTTCGCCCTTCGATGTCCCATTCTAGTGTGGACCAGCCGCGCGGGTCTTCAACTTCGCGTGCCATGATGGCTAGGACGTCACGATGCCAGTCGGGGTGTAGACGCGGGCCCGTCGTGATGAGGGAGTAGATATCGTCGAACATATGTAGCGCCGCAGCATCCCAGGTTTCGCGTTGCAGGGATTCCATTATTTCTCCTGGTTGGGATGGATCAGACGGAAGGCATGGAGGTCAGTACGACGAGCAGCGACCGTACGGCAGCAGCGAATCGGGGCCGAACTGCGCAAGCTTCGTGAACGCGCTGGGCTGAGTACGCGTGAGGCGGGTGAGCTGCTGAGCGTCAACGCGGCGCGCATCAGCGCCATCGAGTCCGGTCGGTTCGGCGTCAGTGCCGAACGGGTCCGGATGTTCGCCCATAGCTATGGTTGCGCCGACGAGGGGTACGTCGGAGAGGTCGCGGCCATGACGGCCGGCCGTGGTCGCAACTGGTGGGACGAGTACCGGGATCGACTGCCCTCCGGCCTGTTGGACCTGGCCGAGCTGGAGCATCACGCGACGGCCCTGCATTCAGCCCAGATCGCGCATGTACGCCGAAGGGCCCACGCCGGAACTGGGCACCGTGCAGCTCGACGCCGAACATGGATCCGTATTCCTGCACGCGGACCTACAGCTACAGAAGTACCGGACGTTCATGCAGTACTTCGAGGCGGTGGCCCTCAAGGAGCCCGAGTCCCGCGACTTCATCCGCGACTTCATCAGCAACCTCTGAAGGGCCTCTGAAGTGGCTGACCTGACCTGGCAGAAGTCCTCCCACAGCAGCGAGGGCAACAACTGCGTCGAGCTGGCCCCTGCCCCTGACGGATCGATCCGCCTTCGTGAGTCCGACGATCCTGATGGTGTTCTTGCGGTGGGAAGGCCTGGCCTGTCTGCCTTCTTGCTGGCTGTGAAGGCGGGCCGCTTCGACCGGATAGCGCCGTAGAGCTGGAGACCGGTGAGTCTTGAGGCTGAGCGATCGAGCGGGCTCGCTCCACCACCGGTAGCCGGCACCGATTTCTTCGCGGACGCGCACCGCGACCGTCGGAGGTCAGTCCTGCTGCGGCGCGCTCGGGGGGCGGTACTGGGCTCTGAAGCCGGTGAGCCGGTCAGCGATCAGCGCGAGCCAGCCGCTCATGGCGTACGGGGCCGGGGGCTCCACCTCCATACCCAGTTCGGCGACCGCGAGCGCGTAATCGGCCTCGTCCGCATCGTTCAGAAGCGCCAGCAGCTCGTGCAGTTCGCCGACGAGCTCGGTGACGACGCTGGGGTGCGTCGTGCCACGGTAGTCGGCGAGAGCCGCTGCGTGGCCGTCGAATTCGTCCGGCATGTCCTGGGAGAACCAGCCGCCCAAGAGCTGTCCCAGCTCCGGGAACCGGGCGTGCCACTCCCAGCGGGTCTGTGGAGTGCCGGGCGGCGGGACATCGCCCTCCTCCACGCTCTTCTTGAGGTGATCGGCGACGAGCAGGAGCCAGCCCTGGATCTGGGCCTCCGCCAGCCCGATGTCGGGCACCGGATAGAACTCGCCCAGACGCAGCCGGAGCCGGCCCGGTGGGTGCTGCGCGTATTCACGCAGCTGCTGCTCGGCCGTGGCGATCGCCCACGGCCGGGTGGGCCAGGTCTGCCGCAGATAGGAGTCCAGGGCGACGCTGCGTTCGTCGGCAGTGTCGTCGGCGGCTTGCCCGAGGTAGGCACAGATCACCTGATCCAGCTCGCCGTACTTCCGGTCGTGTTCGAGCGGCTTCATAGGACTACGGGCCTGCCTCTACAGATAGATCGGAAAGGTGGCGTGGACGCTGAAGCCTTGGGGCCGTGAGGTGTCGCGCTTGAGCACCACGCGCGCGGCCCGTACATCCACCGGCTCGCGGCCGGCCAGCATCATCGCCTGCAGGAGAACGCGGCCGACCGGGTCCGGGCGCGAGGGCCAGGCTGCCTCGATGGTCAGCCGTTGCCGGGTGTTCTGGACGAGCCAGCGGTGGATGGCCTGCTCATTGCGGGTCACAACCTGCTGGGTGCACCACTGGGCGGTCTCCCGGTCGGGGTAGGTGGCGGTTCTGGTCCGCATGGGGTGCGCTCTTTTCTTAGATTGGGTTAAAGAACCAGAATAGGCCGACTTCGGTATCGGAGACTACGACTACGCCGTAGTCCTCTGTGTATTCCGTGAGGGGCATGCATCCGTAGTTCATATGAGGCACCAATCGAGAACTCTCCAGGTGTTTGGTTGGTTGGGAATCGGACAAATTTGTGTAGCATGTGAAATCTGGTTCAAATCGAGAAATAAGGGTGCGGGCCTCGGTAAGGAGTCCGGGCTTTCGTTCTGCGAACGTCGGAATATTGGCAATTTCGTACCCTTCGAATGTCATGGCCACTAGTAGTTCTGAAGCCGAATCCGGATAAATTTCATGTAGTTTGGTGGTTAGTTTTTCGACTGTGTGAGAGAGGAAAGGGAAAGCTGGATTCTCTTTGTTCCGCTCATCGGTATCGATATCCCACTCGAGCGTTGACCAGCCGCGTGGGTCTTCGACGGTACGTGTCATGATGGCAAGAAGGTCATGGTGCCAGTCGATATGTTGACGGCGTCCTACCGTGATCAGTGAGTAGATGTCTTCGTACAGGTGAAGTGCTGCAGAATCCCAGGCTTCACGTCGTAGAGGTGGCATTGGCGCTCCTGGTCGAGATCCGTTAAAGAACGGATGGCATGGAGGTCAGTACGACGAATGGTGGATTCAATCGAGAATCGTATTTCAGTCTTGTGTTGATATTCTTGACAGGGCTCGATTGAACATTGAGTCCGTCATTTTTGAATCCGGAACCGTTAAGCGGATTCGCTTGTTTCGTGACACTCCGACCACTGTCCTCATTATTCGGTGCAGTGCTTCTGAAATCCATACTCTTGCCCTCCTCCGGCGGTGGCGGTCCATCCAGCCAGGATTTTATTGCGGCCGAGTTCTGGTCGATATTGTACTGGGTGAGCCTCTGCGCGCTGGATATATCTACGAAAGAGGAAGAGGCACCAATGGAAGGTCTCCCCAGCGGCCAGCCTGCCGTAGGAGGGCCTCCCTGGTCGCGTAGTCGCTGGGCGAGTTGGGCGTCGGTCTTGCCAACGTGCTTGTCGATGGTGTGACCGCCGTTCAGCTCTTCGTTACTCGCCAAATCAATCCGGTAGATACCGTTCTTTGTGTCCTCCGGATTCGCCCACTTCTGCTCATGCTTGAACTCATTCAGGGACCGGGATCCGAACCCTTCTGCCCGCGCCGCCTCGGCCTTGAGGGTGGGGGCGCTGAGAAACGCCTCGTTCAGCGGGGGAAGCAGACCTGTCAGGGTTGTGGCTATGCCGTGGCAGGCCTCGTGGTATGTCTCGACTGCCCTGTTGACGCCGTCGTAGTCCATATGCGACCTGAATGACAGGACTGCCTTTGCCGCAACTTCGACGGATCCGAGTGGCGTAATTTTGAGGAGATCGTCCCAGGAGGGGCTTGTGAAATCATCGATCATGTCTTGGACCATTGCTTTCCCGGCAGTGATGCCGGCAGCCTCGGAAACATCGGTCACTGCGGTCGCCGCGTCCACCAGGTCGTGACACGCCTGCTCCATGGCGAGCGCCGTCTTACTGAGAACCGTGAGGATGGGGCTTCGGTCGGACGGGGCCGTACTTGACGAGGTCTTCCAGTCCTGGCCGTTCCGATTTTTTCCCCAGGCTGTGGTGCCCCAGATGCTCTGGCAGAACGAGTTCATCGCACTCTGCCACTCGGGTTTGGATCCACTCGTGATGTACTGGATGATCCCGGTAAAATTTTCGCCAGATTTAAGGGCCGCGACACTTGCTTGTTTCCAGTATTCGGCGATTTCCCTCAGCTCGCCCTCCGTTGCGTGCGCGCCTGGGGTTATCTCGTAGAGTTTACCGAGCCGGAGGGATTTATCGATCACTTCTTCGAAACAATCGGCGATAAAGTCCGGGAAAGGGCCGATTCCGCGTATGATCGCGTAATTCGAGTCCGCGTTGGTGCCCTTCCATTTCAGGTCGGCGACGGTTCCATAGTCGGGGTCCTTGTCGATGACTGCCGGTGGATGCTGCCTCGGCGGCGGACCGTACTGCTTCTGGTTGGTGAACCAGTCGGCTGCCGTGTAGCTGTTCGCGGTCGCAGTCAGGCCGACGGACACACCCCCGACGCTCACCACACTCTTGGACCAGACCTCCAGGAACCGAAGCGCCACTTCCTTGTACGCGTCGGCGAAGGCATCGGCCCCGTGGCCTCGGCCGGCCAGTTGCTCCTTGCCGCTGAGCGAGCTGACGAGCTTCTTGGCGCCGCCGTTGTAGTTGAACTGCTCGTCCCAGACCCGGTTCGAGGTGTAGTAGAGGTGTGAGGGCTTGACGTCGAAACCGCCGCCGCTGTTGGGCGGTGGGGTTTTGAGGCCCGCCAGAACCTTGTCCCGCTGGGCGTCTGTCATCAGCTGCCGCCCCAGCTGCGCAGTACGGCCTTGTGGGCCGCGTCATAGTTGATGTGGCCGGTGACGACGATTTCATGGAGCCAGCGCTGGGCGCCCTCCAGGTCCTGCACCGACCTGTCCCACTTGTCGAGGCTTTCCACGCACATGTCACGGGCCTCGCCCTCCCATGTGAGGGTGACTTTCTCCACCCGCGCGTAGAGCGCGTCGAGTTTGGTGGTCAAGTTGTTGAGGATGTCCTCGATGTCCCCGGACAGCTGCTTCAGGCTGCCGAAGTCGACCGATATGCCGTCGTCGTCCGTCACATGTCCCCCGTGAATCGCTGTGCGTTCGGAACAACTTGATGCTCTTGATCACCGTAGCCGCATCAGAATGTGGGTCAGGGATCAGATCGTCAGAAGTCGTCGATCCGGCTCCTGGGGGGTGCCGGGGCGGGCTCCGGGTTCGCGTCGGCCATGCCGAGGATCTGCTGCTGTCCGTCAAGGGAGTTCTGGAGACTGCGGAAGGTGCGGAGTTGCTCCAGCTCCTCCGCGTTGAAGCCGTCCCGGCTCATCTTCACCGCTTCTTCGATGAGGATGAGCATCTCCCGAACCTGCACAGCATCGGCGTTGACGCCCCGCTGCAGGTCCCGGTATGCCGCCGCGGCGGGGCCCTTCCAGCCGGTCTCGATCGCGTCCACGAGAGAGTTCAACCGCTTGATCTTCGTTTTGAGGTAGCTCTGCATCCCGTCGAGGTCGTTGATGAGACTCGCCAACTCGCTGTCCGATACGGCGAGCTTCTCGTTGCCCATGCCACACCCTTCGTCGGTTTCGCAGCGGCCCGGCACCCTGCTCAAACTTGATCGTGCCATCCCTGCGGTGTCACACGTTTTGTCGTGGTGCGCCGGCCCGGGGCCGCCGACGCGTTTCCGTCGATGGCCCGGTGACGCATCCTGCGGGCCCGCCGCATCCGACCCTTTGACTTCGGAACGTATTCCGAAGTATCGTCGGGTCATGTCCACCGTTACCGTCTCGTTCTCGGACTTGTCGAAGAACTCCAAACGGGTCGCCGACACCCTCGATCGCGCCCAGCGCGTCCACGTCACGCGCCGTGACGGTGAGGATGTCTACCTGACCACCGCGCTCCACGACCGGCAGCGGGAGGAGACGGCGGATGTCACCGCCCGGCTGTTCGCCGCGCTGATCGGCAGTGATGAAGGCGCACGTGCCGTGCTCCTGGCGCTGCCCACGGTCTTCCCGTGGACGCGCCACCTGTCCGCCGAAGAAGTCCGTGAGTTCGTCGTCGACCTGGTCAACGCCACCCGCGACGTCGCGGAACTGGACGTGCACACCAACCTCCCCCGCGTCATCGCCGAATGGCGCGCCACCGCCAGAATCCTGGCGGACCGCACGCTGACCGCACAGCTCACCGCTCCGCTGCCCGACGAAGACCACGGTGAGGTCGCCGCTCCGTGAGTCCCCGACCAGTGCGACGCGCCCGCCCCCCAACCGGACCACCCGCCACCGGGTGACGCCGCGCGGCTCCGGTGAGACGTTCCCTGCAGCCCTCCGTGCCGGTCCGCGACATCGGACCGGCACGTCGCGCGGACGCGGAGAGAGACAGCGAAAGGGGCGCACGATGACGAAGAAGATCAAAGGCGTGGAGTACGCCGACGACGAAGCCGAGGCCACCCGGCTGTTGACCGCCTACTGCGTGGAGACCGGCTTCTCCCCCGAGTGGATCTCGAAGGACACCTGGGACACGACGGTCCGCATCGCCTGTTCCGTCGCGGCGAGCAACGGTTTGCAGGCGGCCATGGGCACGCTGGACGCCGACGCGCAGGCCCTGCGGAGCGCGGCTCGGAGGGAGGAGCGGCTCGGCAGGATCAAGGTGGAGAGTGAACAGCTCATCGCCGAGGCCAAGGCTTCGAGCAATCTGGGGAAGATCATCGGCCGGTGCCGGGACGCCTACGTCGCTGTCGCCCCGGCCGATTTCACCTACGGCGCGAGCCTGACCCGGATCGAGTTCGACAACCTCGCCGACGACTGGCGGGATCTCGGCACGTGGGCCGGTCGGCGGCAGATCGCCCAGTTCAGGTCGTTCACCGCGCTCGACGTGGAGGACAAGGCAGCCAAGGGCAAGGGGCAGACCGGGGACACCCTGGAAACGCGCGGGTTGCAGGGCAACGTGCTCGTCACCGTCGCCGGTGTGCGGTTCAACGTGCACATCAACATCACGGGCAAGTAGCCGACGGCCGGTACATCCGGCCGGAGAGGGCGAGCCCCGGCCGCCCTCGTCGACACCTACCCCGCCCCGCGACCCCTCCGGTCGCGGGGCGCTCATATGCGCGCGGGGGCCCATGCGGCGAGCCGCAGCCGCCCCGACCCTGTTGACTAGACGTATTCACCAGCGCCAAGATGTGAATAACTCGATCCACCCAGGGCGTGACCCGCCCCTGGGCGCATCGCATCATCCGATGGCCGGGAGGCACGATCCATGTCAGGTCCGCGACCCGTACGAGCAGCGCGTGGCACGGAACTCAGCACCTTGGGGTGGCAGCAGGAAGCCGCCCTGCGGATGCTGCAGAACAACCTCGACCCCGAGGTGGCCGAGCACCCCGACAAGCTCGTCGTCTACGGCGGCACCGGCAAGGCGGCCCGGGACTGGAAGTCCTACGACGCCATGGTGCGCACCCTGCGCACGCTCAAGCAGGACGAGACGATGCTCGTGCAGTCCGGCCGGCCGGTCGGGGTGATGCAGACGCACGAGTGGGCGCCGCGGGTGCTCCTCGCCAACTCCAACCTGGTGGGGGACTGGGCGAACTGGGAGGAGTTCCGCCGCCTGGAGGCGCTCGGGCTCACCATGTACGGCCAGATGACGGCCGGCTCCTGGATCTACATCGGGACCCAGGGCATCCTCCAGGGCACGTACGAGACGTTCGCGGCCGTCGCAGCCAAGCTCGCCGCGGCCGGCAAGGGCGTCAACGGGACGCTCGCCGGGACGATCACGCTCACCGCGGGCCTCGGCGGCATGGGCGGCGCGCAGCCGCTCGCCGTCACGATGAACGACGGCGTCGTGATCTGCGTCGACTGCGACCCGCGCGCCATCGAGCGGCGCATCGAGCACCGCTACCTGGACGTCAAGGCGAACAGCCTCGACCACGCCCTCCAGCTCGCCACCGAGGCCCGCGACCGGCGCAAGCCGTTGTCCATCGGGCTGCTCGGCAACGCGGCGGAGGTGTTCCCGCGGATGCTCGCGATGGGCGCGCCGATCGACATCGTCACCGACCAGACGAGCGCCCACGACCCGCTCGCCTACCTGCCGGCCGGCATCGGCTTCGAGGACATGGCCTCGGCCGCGACCGACGACCCCGCCGACTTCACGCTGCGCGCCCGCGACTCGATGGCCCAGCACGTCGAGGCCATGGTCGGGTTCATGGACGCGGGCGCGGAGGTCTTCGACTACGGCAACTCCATCCGCGGCGAGGCGCAGCTCGCGGGCTACAAGCGCGCCTTCGCCTTCCCCGGCTTCGTCCCCGCGTACATCAGGCCGCTCTTCGCCGAGGGCAAGGGCCCGTTCCGCTGGGCCGCGCTGTCCGGCGACCCGGCCGACATCGCCAAGACCGACCGGGCGATGCTGGAGCTCTTCCCGGAGAACGAGTCGCTCGCGCGCTGGATCAAGCTGGCCGGCGAGCGGGTGCACTTCCAGGGGCTGCCGGCCCGGATCTGCTGGCTCGGCTACGGCGAGCGGGACAAGGCCGGCGAGCGGTTCAACGACATGGTGGCCTCCGGCGAACTCGCCGCGCCGCTGGTCATCGGCCGTGACCACCTCGACTGCGGCTCCGTCGCCTCCCCGTACCGGGAGACCGAGGCGATGCTCGACGGCTCGGACGCCATCGCCGACTGGCCGCTGCTCAACGCCATGGTCAACGTGGCCTCCGGCGCCTCGTGGGTCTCCATCCACCAGGGCGGCGGCGTCGGCATGGGCCGCTCCATCCACGCGGGCCAGGTCACCGTCGCGGACGGCACCGCCCTCGCCGGCGAGAAGATCCGCCGCGTGCTGACCAACGACCCCGGCATGGGCGTCATCCGGCACGTCGACGCGGGCTACGACCGCGCCGACGAGGTCGCCGCCGAGCGCGGTGTCCGCATCCCGATGCGCGAGGACGACGCGAAGTGACCTCGACGTTCCACGAGATGTGGGCGGAGCTGCTGCCGGTCGGCCGCAGCTCCGCCTCCGGGGGCTACCGCCGCTACGCCTGGAACGAGGCCGACGCGGACTGCCGCGACTGGTTCCGCGCCCAGGCGGACGCCCGCGGTCTCACGTACGAGCTGGACCGCAACGGCAACCAGTGGGCCTGGCTCGGCGACCCGACCGCCGGGGACGCCGTCGTCACCGGCTCGCACCTCGACTCGGTGCCCGACGGCGGCGCGTTCGACGGGCCGCTCGGCGTCGTCTCCTCCTTCGCCGCGCTCGACGAACTGCGCAGCCGCGGCAAGCTGCCCGCCAAGCCGCTGGCGATCGTCAACTTCGGCGACGAGGAAGGGGCCCGCTTCGGCCTCGCCTGCGTCGGCTCGCGGCTCGCCGCCGGCCAACTCAGCGTCGAGAAGGCGCACGAACTGCGCGACGCGGACGGGATCAGCCTCCCGCAGGCCATGGAGCGCGCCGGGTATGACCCCGAGGCGATCGGCCCGGACCCCGAACGGCTGGCCAGGATCGGCGCGTTCGTCGAACTCCACGTCGAGCAGGGCCGGGCGCTCGCGGACACCCCGCACGCCGTCGGCGTCGCCTCCGCGATCTGGCCGCACGGCCGCTGGCGCTTCGACTTCCACGGCGAGGCCAACCACGCGGGCACCACCCGGATGGAGGACCGCCGGGACCCGATGCTCGCGTACGCCGAGACGGTGCTCGCCGCCCGCGAGCAGGCCGAGCGCTCCGGCGCCCGCGCGACCTTCGGCAAGGTCGCCGTCGAGCCCAACGGCGTCAACGCGATCCCCTCGCTGGTCCGCGGCTGGCTCGACTCCCGCGCCGCCGACGAGGCGACCCTCGCCGCCGTCGTCGCCGGGATCGAGCGCGCGGCCCGGGTGCGCGGCGGATGCGAGGGCGTGGAGGTCCGGGTCACCCGCGAGTCGTACACCCCCGTGATCGAGTTCGAACACGGCCTGCGCGACCGGCTGGCCGCGATCCTCACCACCACGGAACCGGTCCCCCTCCTCCCCACCGGCGCCGGACACGACGCGGGAATCCTCTCCGCCACGGTCCCGACCGCCATGCTGTACGTACGCAACCCCACGGGTGTCTCGCACTCCCCGGCGGAGTCCGCCGCGGAGGACGACTGCACGGCCGGGGTGACCGCACTCGCCGACGTACTGGAAGGCCTCGCATGCAGGTGAGCTACTGGCTGGAGCACGCCTGGCTCGGCGGAAACGTCGAGCCGGGCGTGCTGGTCGAGGTCAGGGACGGCCGCATCGGCGCCGTCGTCAAGAACCTCCCCTCCCCGCCCCCCGGAGCGCAATCGCTGCGCGGCCTCACCCTCCCCGGCCTGGCCAACACCCACTCGCACGCCTTCCACCGAGCGCTGCGCGGCACCGTCCAGGTCGGCAGCGGCACGTTCTGGACCTGGCGCGAGATCATGTACCAGGTGGCCGCGAAGCTCACCCCGGACACGTACTTCGCGCTCGCGCGCGCCGTCTACGCGGAGATGGCGCTGGCGGGCATCACCTGCGTGGGCGAGTTCCACTACCTGCACCACCAGCCCGACGGCAGGCCCTACGACGACCCCAACGCCATGGGCGAGGCGCTGATCGCCGCAGCCGCGGAGGCGGGCATCCGCATCACCCTGCTGGACACGGCCTACCTGGCCGCAGGCTTCGGCGAAAAGCCCAACCGCCACCAACTCCGCTTCAGCGACGGCACCTCGGACGCCTGGGCCGAGCGCGCCGCCCAGCTCAAGGAGACGGACCACGCCCGCATCGGCGCGGCCATCCACTCCGTACGGGCCGTGCCGCAGGCCCACCTGAGCACCGTCGCGGACTGGGCCAGAACCCGGCACGCCCCGCTGCACGTCCACCTCTCCGAGCAGACAGCCGAGAACGACGCCTGCCGGACCGCCCACGACCGCACCCCCACCCGCCTGCTGGCCGACCACGGCGTCCTGGGCCCCCGCACCACCGCCGTGCACGCGACCCACCTCACGGACGCGGACATCGCCCTCCTGGGCGACTCGGGCACCGGCACCTGCATGTGCCCGACGACCGAACGCGACCTGGCGGACGGCATCGGCCCCGCAGCCGCCCTCCAGAAGGCCGGCAGCCCGCTCTCCCTGGGCAGCGACAGCCACGCGGTGATCGACCTCTTCGAAGAGGCCCGCGCGATGGAACTGGACGAGCGCCTGCGCACCCGCCGCCGAGGCCACTGGACGGCCGCCGCGCTGCTCCGCGCCGCGACAGCCGACGGCCACGCCTCCCTGGGCTGGCAACAGGCGGGCGCCATCGAACCGGGTGCCCTGGCGGACCTGACCACCATCACCCTGCGATCCGTCCGCACCGCGGGCCCCCTCCCCCGCCTGGCCGCCGAAACAGCCGTCTTCGCCGCAACGAACGCGGACGTGAGCCACACCATCGTCGGCGGCCGAGTGATCGTCAGAGACGGAACCCACCAACAGATCCCGGACGTCCCGACCGCATTGGCCGACTCCATCGCGGCCGTACGAACCTGACGGGAGGCCGGCGATCCCACCCGCACCCGGCCGACGGCGCTCCGAGAACCTGCCGCCACCGCCACCACCACCGCACCCGCGCACGGGCGACGCGCGGCTCTCCCCACCCGCGCACGGGCGACGCGCGGGAGGGGTCCGGGGCCGCAGGGGTGGGGTCCTGGACGCTGTCGTGTATTTGTGGGCCGAATGACCGGCCGCCCCGACCTCTCCGGCTGGACGGCCCGTAAATATACGGTCCAGGACC
>NZ_JAYMZR010000127.1:0-16665 GCF_035828615.1 Streptomyces sp. H27-D2
ATCGACGTCATCGCAGACCCCTCGACGATCACACGGAAACAAGACGCGGGATCTCTCCCTCCCCCGAACGAAACCATGCCTGACCAGCGAAAACTCAACGGCCGCGTTCGGTTGAGATACGGCTACTCAGGCCGCCGGCCCCGCCGATGCCCGCGGCGCCGCCCGGGTAGGCGCCGCCGGAGCTTCCGTTGCCCCCGTTTCCGGCCTTTCCGCCCTTGCCGCCGTTGCCGGAGCTGTTGATGCCGCCGGCGCCGCCGTTACCGCCCGCGCCGCCGCCGTGGCCGGTGCCGCCGTTGCCGGCGTTGCCGCCCGCGCCGCCGGTGGATCCCCCGACGCCACCGAGGCCGCCCGCGCCGCCTGCTCCGGCGTTGGCGCCGGAACTGCCGCCGGAACCACCGGTGCCGCCCGCACCGCCCTTGGTGCCCGCGCCGCCTGCTCCGCCCGCGCCGCCCGCGCCGTCGAGGCCGCCGGTGGCACCGGTGCCACCATTGCCGCCCCCCGCACCGTTGGGGCCCGCGTTGCCGCCGAGAGCACCCGCCCCGCCGGAACCGCCGCCGAGACCGGCCCCGCCGTTGCCGCCCGCACCGCCGACCCCGCCCTGGACACCGTTGCCGCCGGGACCACCCGCACCGCCGGCGCAGTCCCCGGTCCCGGTCGCGGGGCCGCCCGCGGTGCCGGGAAAGCCGCTGGGATGGGCGGCGTTGCCGTTGGCGCCGGCGACGCCCGCGGTGCCAGGGGTACAGGCGAGGGCGGAGGCGCCGGCGGGAGTGCCGAGGAAGAGTGCTGCGCCGGCGAAGAGTGTGGGGAGGGCGAGGACGGCGGCGGTCTGTTTCCTGTTCATGACGGGGGTTTCCTCTGTCTCAGGTGAAGCGGGGGTCGATCCGAGGCGCGGAATCAGGCCGGCACAGCACCGAGAAGGGAATAATTGTTCCCCGAACAGTTTTCCGTGCCGCATACCGCCAGGCAGTCCGCGAAATTCCGGGCTATTTCCATAGGACACGCATGTCCGGGTATTTGTAATGGTATGAGGAGTGCGATCGTCATCAATATTTGGCCGAGGGGGCGGTACATTATCTACGGTAGGCAAACTCCCTCGAATTGAGTGTTTGGCCGGGATTCGCCGGTTTGACCGCCAAGCACCGATGAGAAGTCGCCATTTCTCAAATTTCTGGATCTATAGGCGCTGAGCTGCGGGTTCTGCCAGGTTGCGGAGGCCGGAAGGCACTTCTGACCACCCGGCGTCCGGGGCCCGTTGGGCGCGCCGGCGCAGCGCCGGGGCAGCGCCGGGGCAGGTAGGGCTGGGTGGCGACGGCACATTGCGTCGGCTGTGTGTCTTTCCTTGTTTGAACCGAGGTGGCCGAATCCAAGGATTTTCGACATTTGCGGCCACCCGTGGTCGACGGGAAGTTGTAGATCTCATGTATCTCGTACGCAATCCCGCCGGAAAATACCGACGGCGAGGGCCGGACCGTCGGCACCGGCGGCGAGGGCGACGCCGAGGACCCGGAGCAGGAGCAGGACGACACGCAGGCCGCTGCCGAGTCCGCGCTGCTCCACTTCTCCAGGAAGTCGGCCAGGTCGCGGGACTGTTGGTCCTCGCGGGTGATCTGCTCGGCGAGGACCTGGCGGTCGATGTACGGTCGACGGCCGCCAGGACCAAGCGCTGCAGTCCGGCCGGGTCCAGGGCTTCGACCTCCCACTGGACCAGCTGGTCGGCAGGCGGGACAGCGGCTCTGCATTGATCAGCGGGCCGATCAAATCGGGCAGGCCGGCTTGGGAGTGCGGGTGAGCGCGGGCCGGTGGCTCTGGCCCGGTGAGCCGCCGCTCAGCAGGGGAGAGTGGTGTGACCTGCTGCCCCGGTGGCCCCGGTGGTGCCGTCTGCGGTGGACGTGGCAGGGGTGCCGTTACCACCGGGCTTCCCGGGACATACCGGGCTGGCGGCGCCGCCAGCACCGCCAGCGCCGCCCGTGTGGACGCCGCCGGCCGTTGCGGCGCCGCCGTTGCCGCCCTGACCGCCGACGATGCCGGTACCGGCATCACCTACGCCGCCTACGCCGCCCTTACCACCGGTACCGCCGAGGGTGGCCGCGCCACCGGAACCTCCGCTGCCGGCGTCGCCGTTGGCACCGCCCGCGCCACCGGCGCCGCCTTTGCCGCCGGTGCTTCCGCTGCCGTCGCCGTTGCCACCGGCGCCCCCGCTGCCGCCGTTGCCGTTGGCACCCGCGGCGCCGCCGGTCCCACCCAGGCCGCCGAAGCCGCCGTTGCTCCCCACACCGTTGGCCCCGTTGGCACCGGGGAATCCGAGGGCGCCGAGGCTGACGTGGGCACGGGCGCTACCCGCGTCGGCCTGAGCCGTCGCGGAAGCCACGGTCGGGGTGGCGAGGCCGGCCACGGCGATCACGGAAATCAGAAGAGACCGGGAAATGGCAGTACTGCGCGTGAAGCGCATGGGGTACGCCTTTCAGTTTGTGCAGCCGGAGATATTCTCCGGCTGACAAAATCAATCTAGCCGGAATAACTGGCTTCACGCTCTTGGGGTGATTAATGTCTGAAAACAGCTGAATCGAAAAAAGTTTGGCTGCAAAAACCTGTACCTGATACCCAGGGTAGAGAGGGTCTACTCCTGTGAATATATTCCCAGCCCACAGCGCGATCTAAAAATCTGATGGTTTTGGATCGGTGCTGGTCAGCGGAGTCCGAGCAGCGTCAGGGGCCGCTCGAAGAGGCGCAGAGATATTTCGCGGAATACGGCAGCGATGTTGGTAGGGCCAAAGAATCTTGGGCCACCGTACCGGGGGTTTTCGCTTTCCGCCGGAGGTCGTCAGCCAGGGTGTGTGGTTGTACCCCGCTTCAACCTGAGCCCGCGCGACGTGGAGGAGCTGATGCTCGAGCGCGGCGTCGTGGTGTCCTACGGGACGGTCCACCGGTGGACGCGCAGGTTCGGCCCGGGCTACCCGGCGATCAAGCCGACCACGGCCCTGCTCATCCCGCGCTCCTTCGCGTCACAGTTCGCAGGCGCACCGCTACGCAACCCGCCGCTCTGGTTCTTCGTCTTCCTCGTCAGGCAGCTTCACATCACCGACCGCGATGTTGACTTCGATGACCTCCAGGCCGGTCATCCGCTCGATGGCTGTGATCACGTTCTCGCGTACGTCGCCCGCCACCTCGATGATGGAGACGCCGTACTCGACGACGATCTCCAGATCGACCACCGTCTGGGCCTCACCGACCTCGACCTTCACCCCGCTGGTAAGGGACTTGCCGCCCACGCCGGGAACGCGTTCGCGCATGGCCCCCATGCCGCGGGCGAACCCGCCGCCCATCGCATAGACCCCAGGCACATCCCGGGCCGCCATTCCGGCGATCTTCGCCACCACACCATCGGCGATCGTCGTACGGCCACGCGAACCCGGATCGCTTCCGTGTCCCGCGCCGAGGGATTTCTCGCCGTGCCCGCCCACGGACAGGGTGGTCTCGGTCTGGTTCGGCTGTCCTTTATCGGTCATCGCCGGTCATCCCTTCCGAGGAGACAGGAGGGAGCGTGCCGCGCCCTGTCTTCACACTAAACGCGACGGCCTGATACCGCTGCGGGGAAGCAGCACGCGAGCGATCCGGCCCTGCGAGTCAGTGGCGCTGGCGGCGATGCGAGGAGCGGTGGGGCAGGCTGGACCTGGTCTCGGCCGTCGGCGGGCGGCGTTCTTGAGCGCCTGGGTCTTGGCTTTCATGGGCTCCCTCGCTGCGCGCACGGCCCCGTGACCCGGGCACGCCTGAGGCATGCGGCCGCAGCCGCGCCTGGTCATGCTGGCGGACCTGGAGAAGGCTGGCCGCGCGGTGTTTCGATCAGGAGTGCAGCAGGCTGTTGTGGCCGTCGTGGCCGTCGGCGGTGTCCTCGTCGAACCAGTAATCGCCGTGTGCGAGGTACCGGAACCCAACCTGCTGGCCCTTGGGCAGCACGACGGTGACCGCGCGGTGCCCGTCGGGTCGGGGGGTCAGGGGGTGAGCGCCGGGCTGCCAGTCGTTGAAGTCCCCCACGACGCTGACGTCACCGGCGGGATGCTCGGAAGACAGGACGAAGGTGATCTGGGTGCCGTTCTTGTGCTTGGTGCGTTCCAGCATGATCGGTCAGCTCCTGGGATCCACGGAATGGTGTGCCGATCGTCTCCTGGGGGCGGGCAGTCCGCGCGTGCTGGTGTGCAGGTGGGTGGCTCTGTCACCCGTACGGCGCCGCGGCGCCGCCCTCCGGCCTGACGAGTGCCGCAGGAAGGGCCCGGCCGTGGTGGGGGCGTTTCCCGGGGAGGTGGGGCCGTTCGGCCGATGGCCGGAGGACGATGAAGGCGACACAGCGTCCAGGCCGTGTGCGAATTATCAGACGCAGAGGTTGCCGCCGATCCAGGTATTCGATACCCCCGCGGGAAGGGCTTGGAAGTAGATCACCGCGCACTGGAAGTTCTGGCGGATCACTGGTCGTCTACCGGACACTCGTAGGAGGTGGGTAGCCGGGCCATCCCCTGCTCGCACCCGAGGCTGCACCAGGCGTTGCCGATGTCTCCCCAAACGGGCCAGGCGCCACTACGCGCAGACCAGTAGATCGTTCCGTGCTCGAACCGCGTTCGCCGGCCGACCCCGTCGGGGTTGACCAACTCGTCCGTGAGCGGGCACCCGAGTGCCCCGCCGGGACGACCATCTGGCATTGTCACGTTGGCTGGCGGGGATGGGATGATCTTGGGGTTGGTCATGCTGAGAGGGGATCGCTCGTGTCGCCTACGCCGCCGTCGTACAAGGGCCATCGGTACCCGGTGGAGGTCATCTCCCACGCGGTGTGGCTGTACTTCCGCTTCCCGCTGTCGTTCCGCGAGGTGGAGGAGCTGATGCTCGAGCGCGGTGTGATCGTCTCCTACGAGACGGTCCGCCGGTGGTGCCTGAAGTTCGGCCAGGACTACGCCAACGCCCTGCGGCACCGGCGCCCGAGGCCCGGGGACAAGTGGCATCTGGACGAGGTCTTCGTCAAGATCAACGGCGAGCAGCGGTACCTGTGGCGGGCCGTCGACCAGGACGGCAATGGGCTCGACATCCTCGTGCAGAACCGGCGCGACAAGGCCGCGGCCAGGCGTTTCTTCAGGAAACTGATGAAGGCCACCCGATCGGTGACCAGGGTGGTGGTCACCGACAAGCTCCGCTCCTACGGCGCCGCCCACCGCGAGGTCATGCCCTCGGTGGAGCACCGCGCCCACAAGGGCCTGAACAACCGCGCCGAGAACTCCCACCAGCCCACCAGGCAACGCGAACGCGCGATGAAAGGCTTCCGCTCCGTCTGCGCAGCCCAACGGTTCCTGGCCGCGTTCAGCGGCATCTCACCCCACTTCAGGCCACGACGCCACCTCATCACCGGCGCCGAATACCGCACCGAGATGACCATCCGCTTCGCGATCTGGAACCACATCACCGGTGTTACCAGCCTGACCACAGCAGCCTGAACCAGGACCGACAGTCGGCACCGGCATGTCCTGACACGCCGTCCGACATCCACACCCTCAACAACGTGACAGCGCCGACACGAGCGATCCCCTCTCAGCATGACCAACCCCAAGATCATCCCATCCCCGCCAGCCAACGTGACAATGCCCGCGCCACTCCTCCGGCCCGAGCTGCAGGAACTCCAGTCCGGTCAGCTTGGCGATCTCCAGCGGGTCGGCGAGCGTACCGGGGTAGGCGGTGAGGGTCCGCAGGCCGGGCAGCCCAGTGACGGGGGCCAGGCTGAGCGGCTCACCCTTTCGAACCGCAACTGCGCGCGCTCAGCTGACGGCAGCGCCGAACCACTTGGGCAGCCGGCTGAGCAGATCCTGCTGATCTTCGCCGACCCACGCCACGTGGCCGTCCGGCCGCAGCAGCACCGCGGGCACGTCCAGTTCCTCGCTGACGTCGATGACGTGGTCGACCCGGTCCGCCCAGCCCTCCACCGAGAGCCGGCCGGTCTGGTCGAGCAGCAGTCCGCGGCCGCCGTGCATCAGCTCGTAGAGGCGACCCTGCTCCAGCTTCACGTCCCGCAGCCGCCGGCCGAGCAGTTCATGGCCCTCGCCGAAGTCGTAGCGGACCCCGACCGCGGTGATCATCTCGGTCACGTACCGGTTCACCTCCTCGAAGTCCATCAGCTTCGAGAACAGCTCCCGCAGCGCGGTCGCACCCGGATCGGTCCCCAGCAGCGTGATCTGCGCGCGGGTGTTGTCCAGCACGCGGGCGCCCACCGGGTGCCGTTCGGTGTGGTAGCTGTCCAGCAGCCCCTCCGGTGCCCAGCCGTTGACCTCGGCGGCCAGTTTCCAGCCGAGGTTGAACGCGTCCTGGACGCCGAGGTTGAGCCCCTGCCCGCCGGTCGGCGGGTGGATGTGCGCCGCGTCGCCGGCCAGTAACACCCGGCCGACCCGGTAGCGCTCGGCCAGCCGGGTGGCGTCGCCGAAGCGGGACAGCCAGCGTGGCGAGTGCACGCCGAAGTCGCTGCCCGCGAACGCCCGCAGCTGCTGCTTGAACTCCTCGAGGGTCGGCGCGGTCGCACGGTCCTCGGCCACGCCGTCGGCGGGCACGACGATGCGGTACGTCCCGTCCCCGTTGGGGATGGTGCCGAACCGCAGTTGGGTCTTGCGGACTTCCTCGACGAGAGCGGCAACCGCCGCCGGGTCCTCGGTCATCTCCATGTCGCCCAGCAGCGTCTCGACCTTGGCGGGCTCGCCGGGGAAGGCGACGCCGAGCCGCTTGCGCACCACACTGCGGGCGCCGTCGCACCCGACGAGGTAGCGCGAGCGCAGGTGCGTGCCGTCCGCGAGCTCGACGGTCACCCCGGCCCCGTCTTCGTACTGGCTCAACCCGACCACTTCGCAGCCGCGCCGGATCTCGGCACCGAGTTCGAGCGCACGCTCGTTGAGCAGCCGCTCGGTGACCGGCTGCAGAGTGGACAGGCCGTACGGGTGAGCCGTGTCCAACTTGTCCGGCCACGGCTTGACGATGCCGCCGAAGAAACCGCCGACCTGGAACTTCTCACTGACTGCGAGGAACCGGTCCAGCAGGCCGCGCTGGTCCATCATCTCGACGCTGCGCGTGTGCAGGCCGCGTCCGCGGGACTGCTCGGTCGGATCGGTCAGCTTCTCCAGCACGACCACGCGCACTCCGGCCAGCCGCAACTCGCCGGCCAACATCAAGCCGGTCGGTCCGCCGCCGGCAACGATCACGTCAATCATCAAAACGCCCATTCAACGAGATTGGATTTCGGCCGGCTGCCCCACGCAGTCCGGCGGCGCGCACACCCGCACCTCCACGCCGAGTGCCCGCAACCGCACCGTGAGTCCCACCGGCGGTTCGACGTCCCGCGAGGCCCATACGTCGCCAAAAGCGCAGGTACTTCGTGAATCCCTGATTTCCGCAGGTTCTGGCCTCGGCCGACCATTCTGCGGCACGACCGGGGCCTTGCCGCAAGGCCCCCGGTGCGCTATATCTTGAGAGTGGCAAGGAGTGGGCAACCTCCTTGCCTTTCCTTTTGCCGTCGCTCGAACGTCGTCGAGAGCGCGGCCATTCTCATGGAGTCCGTCGCCGCGCCGCGCGAGCGCTGGGCGGAGCTCGCCCACCGGCGCTGTCACGTTGTTGAGGGTGTGGATGTCGGACGGCGTGTCAGGACATGCCGGTGCCGACTGTCGGTCCTGGTTCAGGCTGCTGTGGTCAGGCTGGTAACACCGGTGATGTGGTTCCAGATCGCGAAGCGGATGGTCATCTCGGTGCGGTATTCGGCGCCGGTGATGAGGTGGCGTCGTGGCCTGAAGTGGGGTGAGATGCCGCTGAACGCGGCCAGGAACCGTTGGGCTGCGCAGACGGAGCGGAAGCCTTTCATCGCGCGTTCGCGTTGCCTGGTGGGCTGGTGGGAGTTCTCGGCGCGGTTGTTCAGGCCCTTGTGGGCGCGGTGCTCCACCGAGGGCATGACCTCGCGGTGGGCGGCGCCGTAGGAGCGGAGCTTGTCGGTGACCACCACCCTGGGCACCGATCGGGTGGCCTTCATCAGTTTCCTGAAGAAACGCCTGGCCGCGGCCTTGTCGCGCCGGTTCTGCACGAGGATGTCGAGCCCATTGCCGTCCTGGTCGACGGCCCGCCACAGGTACCGCTGCTCGCCGTTGATCTTGACGAAGACCTCGTCCAGATGCCACTTGTCCCCGGGCCTCGGGCGCCGGTGCCGCAGGGCGTTGGCGTAGTCCTGGCCGAACTTCAGGCACCACCGGCGGACCGTCTCGTAGGAGACGATCACACCGCGCTCGAGCATCAGCTCCTCCACCTCGCGGAACGACAGCGGGAAGCGGAAGTACAGCCACACCGCGTGGGAGATGACCTCCACCGGGTACCGATGGCCCTTGTACGACGGCGGCGTAGGCGACACGAGCGATCCCCTCTCAGCATGACCAACCCCAAGATCATCCCATCCCCGCCAGCCAACGTGACAATGCCATGCCCGGGGCCGACGGCAGGCATGCCCAGCAACATCCGGGCGCAGCGCCCGGAGAAGCCACCCCGGCCGGCTTCGGTCACCGGCCCGGCCAAGGGTCCGACCTACTGGTCAAGGGGTCCGGCGCGAGCCCGCAACGCGGCTGCACCGAGTTGCTCCCATAGGGGTGTCTGGCTTTGTCGCGCCCTGTCTGACCACGTTCTGCTGTCTCGATGAGCTCGGTCTGGAAGCCGTCGGGCAAATCCTTGAGCCGGATCAGGTGGTGATCGAGTGCCGGGTCGCCGAGCCGCGTTCACCGATTAGCGGCCAGCACTGCCGCGAGGCCCTCTTGCAGATCTTTGACGAAATACTCGGGAACCTCCAGCGACGGGAAATGCCCACCGGTTTCAGGCGACCTCCACCGGACGATCTTTCGGTACCGCTCCTGTGCCCAGGCGCGCGGGCACTTCTCGATGTCGCGGGGATACACACTGAGTGCTGACGGGACGTCGACCCGAAGTTCGGGATCGAGCGAGTCGTGGCTTTCGTAGTAAATGCGGGCCGACGATGCTCCGGCCCGCGTCAGCCAATACAGGGTGACGTTGTCAAGAATGCGGTCTATGGAAATCGTCTCGAACGGGCTGTCTTCGGTATCTGTCCACTCAGCGAACTTGTCAAGGATCCAGGCGAGAAGCCCGACTGGTGAGTCGACGAGCGAGTAGCCGATGGTCTGCGGTCGGGTCGCCTGCTGCTTCGCGTACGCCGCGCGGGGGCCGTCCCAGAAATCGCGGGTTTCCTCGGTCCATTTGCGCTCGGCCGCCGTCAGCCCGTCCGTTGTCAACCCGGGCGGTGCCTGCGCGAACGTTGTGTGGATGCCGAGAACGTGCGCCGGGAACCTGCCGCCGAGAACCGTGGTGATCACACCTCCCCAGTCGCCGCCGTGGGCTGCGAACTTGCTGTAGCCGAGCCTTTCCATCAGTTCCACCCATGCGGCCGCGATCTTTTCGATTCCCCACCCGGTGGTGGCCGGCTTGTCGCTGTAGCCAAAGCCTGGTAGCGACGGGACCACGACGTGGAACGCTGGCGCGTCCGCATCTTTCGGATCTGCCAGCTCGTCTACTACATCGATGAACTCAGCAATGCTGCCTGGCCACCCGTGCGTCAAGATCAGAGGAGTGGCATCTGCGCGCGCGGATCGGTGGTGCAGGAAGTGGATTCCCAGATCATCAATGGTCGTGCGGAACTGGCCGATCCGGTTAAGGCGTGCTTCGAACGACCGCCAGTTGTACCCGGTGCGCCAGTAGTTCACGACATCGACGAGGTCGGCGAGAGGAACGCCCTGTTCCCATCGGCGAGGGTCGGGCGCGGCGCGATAGACCGTCTCGGCCTCCGGTAGTCGCGCCGCGGCTAGTCGCGCGCGCAGATCGTCGAGGTCAGCGTCAGTTGCGTGGGCTTCAAATGCTTGCACGTCGCTGGTTGGACGGGGCATGAGACCTCCTGGCCATCGTGGAACCGGCTACGACCTATCGCGAACCGGCTAAGGCGGTTCTAGCAGTTCTCCGAGCCACGCTGCAACCCGCTAAGGTGGTTCCATGCGTGCTCGGTTCCCTGACTTCCGCCTCGGCAACGTGCTGGCGACCAGCTTCACGGGGACTCTGTCGGAGCGTCATGGCGACGCTGTGGAGCGCATTCCCACGCCGCACCGACTCATCGACTGGCTGGCAGTGAACGGCCTCGCCGTGGACTCCTGCACCACTGCCCAGCTCGACCTCGCTCGGGAACTGAGGGAGTCGATTCACGCCGCCGCGACAGCGGCCGCGATCCAGGACGCTCTCCCTGCATCTGCTGTCCAAGTCATCAATGACTGCAGCGCTCAGGGTTGGGCCGCAGCGATCCTGACGCCCGAGGGTATGCGGCGATGGCGGCTCAGCTCGGCTTCCTGCGTGGAAGATGCCCTTAGCGTGATCGCCGCCGACGCGATCAGCGTCATCGCAGGCGAACGAGACGGAACATTGGCCTTGTGTGCATCACCAACCTGCCAAGCCGCCTTCTTCGACACCAGCCAAAGTCGCACCCGCAAATGGTGCGACATGAACACGTGCGGGAATCGTCAGAAGAAAGCGCGCTTCAATGCCAACCAGCGCAAAAACCCCAGATCAGCGGAGTGATCGTTACCTCGGTACATCCAAGTGGGTCCCACGCCTGCGACACATCTGTCGCGTTGGGTGCACCCCAACGGCACCACTAAGAGCCATCCGTCGCCTTCGATCAACGTCCTCAATCAGTACGTCTACGTTTACTGATGAGCTGGCAAACCGCTCACATCACAGTGATCGCGTCCCGCTCAACGCTCATCGAGGCCACCCGGAGCCAAGCCGTCGGCAGCAACACGCTGGCCCCAGCCACGCCTGCCGACGTCGGACCGCCTCACCACGACACTCACGGACAGTGAGCATCCTCCGCCAAGATTCGCCAACTATCCCTCTCAAGGTTCGCCAACAAGATGTGACTTTTCATCACAGTTGGCACCATGCCGACCGGCTGAACTGGCCTGACGCGGTGTCTTTTTCATGATGGCTGGCACCGGATGGTCAAGATTGTTGGCACCTGCTCCGTATTTTCACCCTGGTTGGCACCAGGACCGTTGACGTTGCCCCTGGTCGCAAGCCGTGAGCCGTCGGGGTTGACGATCGCGGACGCCTCACATGCCAGTCCGCTCGACCCGATGCCAACCGTGGCGAAAAGTCGCACAAGAATTCTCCACATGCTTCTGACCTGCACGGCTCAGTCCATGATTCGCCAACTAAACAGCAAGATCCGGGAGCGGCCGGTGGTTTTCCCGGGCGCGCGGCAGACCGGGTGCTCAGGCCGGTGTTCGGCGAGCACCTTCGCGTCGGTGATCGGGGCACGGGGCACGGGCGGGGGCGTGGCCGGCGCACACGAGGTGCCCGCTGGCCTGGAACGGGGTTCGCTCTGGCGGTCAGATCCGCCAGGACCGGATGCGGTCGGCTGCGTCGTACGCGTCACAGCGGCCGGCGTCGACGTCGCGGGCGAGGTCGATCAGCGCGCCGTACGGTGCGTCGAGGCCCTCGCCCGCGGCATTCATGTACGCCACGGCGATCGCGGCGCCGAACAGGGCGTTGCGTGCGGGCAGGGGGCGGAGCCGGATGAGGGCGTGCATCAGGGCGGCCGCGCGCCAGGAGCTGTCGACCGTGGCCCCGACCTTGGGGGTGTTGACGCGGTGCCGGCCGACGGCGGCCACGAGGCTGGAGAAGTCGTGGATCGCCGGGTGCTTGGGCAGAACCTCCGCCTGGCGCTCCAGCAGCCAGCGGATATCGACGTAGAGCTCCACGTCAGGCGGCCCGTCCCGGGGCGTCCAGACGGGCGGGCGCGTCTTCGGGGAACGCCTGGTCGAACGCGTCCGCGTGGTCGTTGATGAAGGCGCGGAAGACGTCCGCGGCACCTTCGAGGCGGGGGTCGCGGACCGCGTCGTGCGCGGCCTGCGTGATGAGCGCGGTCACCGTGCTCCCCTCGGCTTCGGCGCGCTCCTTGAGGAGTTCGTGCAGCTGGTCATCGACCCGGATCGTCACTGACTTCGACATACCCCGACCGTACAGCGGGATGTACAGCACGGGTAGGGATTCGCCCGAACCGTCGCGCGCTGCTGGTCGAACTCCGGTAAGACGAGGCACCGGAAATGTGACCGTGAGCAACCTTCCTTCCGTCCCGCCGGGAGTGCTGTCACGCTGAATCACGGTGTCGCGTCGAAGCGCAGGAGCCCCCTTCTGGCGGGTGTTTGGGCCGGGCGTGACACTTGAAATCTTGATAAAAGGTGGCGTATTGGGTGTCACGCTCCTTCCGTGCAACAGGCAGCGTGACACCGGCACGACAGGTGGGCGTGACACCCGCTCCATCACTCACTGTCATCGCTTCTAGGCGGCCACCGGGCCGCCGCCGCTCATCCGCGCTCATTGTTGTGCTCGGCGGCCTGGCCCGCGGCGTACGCGCGGGCGAGCAGCGCGTTGACGGCGAACGCGGCCGCCGGGTCGGTGTGCGGCAGCCGCCCGATTGCCAGCTGCTCGTCTTCGCTCAGCGTGTCCAGGAGCTGGGTGTGGGCGAGGGTGCGCAGCAGGGCGTGGTGCAGGGCGTTGGGGTCGAGGGCGGCGCGGCGGGCGGTGTCGGCTTCGTCCTCCTGGCGGCGCTGGTCGGCGGCGAGCTGTTCGAGGCGTGCGTGTTCGGCTTCGGCGGTGAGCTCGTCCTGGACGTGGGCGTCGTGGTCCGGGTTGTACGGAGCGTCGGTGTCGGTGAGGAGCTGTGCGATGCGCCGCCACTCCGTGAGTTCGGCCGGGCCTCGTTCGTCGGTGGCGAGCTCTTCGTGGCGGGAGTCGAGCCGTGCGCTGAGCCGTGCTTCTTCGAGCGCGGTCTGGACCTCGGAGTGCGTCATGCCCCGGGCGCGCCGGCGCACCGAGGTCCGGCCGACCGCCGCCCAGTCGACCGGCTTGCGGTCGGCGCCGCGGCGCGGTTGCCGGGATACGGGGATGCCCATCGGGCCTCGCATTCACCATCACGGGAAAAGGGATAGGCCGGCTGCCGGAGCGCTCCGGCAGCGGACCACCACCAGGTTTATAGCAGGTCGCTATTCGGCGCTGCTAAAACGAGAAATCTATGTAGCTAGTGTGGGCGAAATCGGCGCGGAGGCCCTGTGCTCGGCTTTCCCATTCGGTGAAATGCGACTCCGTGGTGGCCTGCGCGACGCGTGGACCCCCGCCGAACTGCGGATTGTCGACGGCCTCTGCGACCGCTACCAGCTCCTGACGGACGACAGTCAGCCGGTCACGGCCGAGCAGTGGATCGCGGAGCAGCGACGGGCGTACGGGGCCGGGCAGATGACCGGGCTTCGCGCTGAGCGGCTGGAGAAGCTGGGCATGGTCTGGAGCCTGGCGGATGAGCGGTTCCAGGAGAACCTGGAGGCCGCCAAGGCGTACTTCGAGGAGTGGCTTCGTATGTGAAGTCGGACTCCACTTGTCAGTCAGTTCTGACTCCAGTTGCTGCCGTGGGGACCTCGTTGTGTAAGTGAGTTTTGACTCCACCTGCTGGCGTCGGCTGCTCGGTCGGGGCGGCTCTGGGCAGGCTCCGGATGTGGATCATCGGGCCTTGTCCCAGGAAGTGAAGGTGATGGATCCCGACACGAGATCTTGTGCCGTCTCCGGGGCCTGGACCTCAGGCGGGGCGTTTGGCCATGACGACCACGCCCGGCCCGCTCTGCTCATCCGCGGGGAGCCGGAGTTCGGCGACCGGGTGCAGTCCGGCCTGCTCGATCAGGTCCACGAGCTGCTCCGGCCGCCACTTGTGCGTGGTCCAACGAACGGGCACTCCTCCGTATGCCTCGGTGCGCACCGCGTCCTCGTCACCGACGTGTGTGGCGGCGATGAAGGTTCCGCCCGGCTTCAGGGCGTGCGCGAAATGGGCGAGGACCTGGGGAAGGACAGCGCGGGGGAGGTTGAACAGTGACCACCACCCGAGCACGCCGCCGAGCGACGCTTCACCGAGGTCGAGCTCGGTGGCGGAGGCGACGCTGAAGCGGCATTGCGGATGAAGTCGGCGTGCGTTCTCGATCATGCGGGGAGAGAGGTCCACCCCGGATACGTCGAGTCCGCGTTCGGCGAGGTAGCCGGTCACTGTGCCGGGGCCGCAACCGACGTCGAGGACAGGCCCGAGCTCGCCCACGGTGTCGGCGAAGGCGTCGATCGACGCCTTGAGCCAGGGATGGCGACGGATGTCACCCATGCCCGTCGTCACCACCATGTGGGCGTAGTTGTCGGCCACCTGGTCATAGGACTCACGGACGACGTCGAGATCGGCTGGACGGTCGATATGGTCTGCGCGCATCAGCCAACAATAGGGCGGCAGTCTTGGAGAGTGCGTTGTCCAAGGCGCGCGAAGCTCAACTCAGCGCACCGCCACAGGCGTCCTTGACCAGCGGCGCTGGCGGGATCCGGGTGCGAGCATGCGCGATGCGCTCACCCGGGCCTGGAGGCGCGGTGGCCGGTCAGCCGCCGGCCTGGGCGGCGGCCATCTGTTCGGCGCGGGCGCGGGTGGCGGCCAGCCGGTAGGAATCGGTGCCGGTCTCGATGATGTTGCCGCCGAACGTCAAACGGTCGACAATGGCCGCGCAGAGCCTTGAATCCGTGAACGTTTTGGTCCAGCCAACTGGGGCTGGCACTTGTTCCCTCGCTCAGGTTCCTGCTGCCACCTGGCCGTATCCCCCTCCTGGTGTCCTCGTTGAATCTCATGGCAGCACTCGTTTTCTCAAGGTGCTGCCTTGACGGTTCAGGCGTGAGGAAGGTGTGCCGGTGGGCGAGGTGAGACTGCAGGTCATCGCGGGCGGTGCCGTTCTGCAGGGGCCGTTGACCACGGACCCGTGGCAGTTCCAGGCCATGTGCGTCGACGCGTTCGTCGCCTCCTGGAGGGCCCGCGGATTCAGCCAGGTGACCATCGACAACGACATCGGCCTGCTGGAACGGACCCTCACGGCGCTGGGCCGTCCTGCATGGGACGTCACGCCCGAGGACATCGATCGCGTTGTCGGCGATCTCGCGGTCCAGGGCCGCAAGACGTCGACCCGGCGCGAGTACGTGCAGATCTTCAAGGGCTTCCACCGGTTCCTGCAGGCCCGCAAGGCAGCCGAGATCGAGGCCGCCTTCGGTGTCCGACTGGTCTGCCCGGTTGATGAGTTCAACGCATCCCGGCATGTAGGCGACGACTCGCCGGCCCTGCTGCCGCCGCCGACGTCCGAGCGGGTGAATGAGTTCTTCGACTTCATGAAGCAGCGGATCGCCACCGCCCGGAAGTACGGACCCGCAGCCCGGGACTATGCAATGTTCCGGACGCTGTATCACGCCGGGCTCCGCTCGGAGGAAGCCTCACTGCTGGACCTGCCGGACCTGCACTTCACCCGCGGCCCGTTCGGCAAACTCCACGTCCGCTTCGGCAAAGGCGCCCACACCTCCGGCCCGCGGCCACGGTGGGTGCCCATGCTCGACGGCTTGGACCTGGTGCTGCGATGGTTCCTGGAGGACGTGCGGCCCAAGTTCCCCGACTCGCCCGTCCTCTTCGCCGACGAGTCCGGCGGCAATCTGCACCGCGGGACCATCCGCAACCGGCTGCGGTATCTGATGGAGCTCGAAGGACGCCCAACTGCTGAGCGGTTCAGCCCCCATGCCCTGCGGCGGGCGTGCGCGACCCACAACTACGAACGCGGCGTCGACCTCGTTGCCATCCAACAGCTACTCGGTCACTGGACGGTCAGCTCGACCATGCGATATGTCCGGCCCTCCGCAACGTTCATCGAGGACGCCTATCAGCGGGCCGTCGCCGGCACCCTCGCCGAGCTGGCGGGGAAGGACTCCACGGCATGAAGATCCAATGGCGGCTGAGGATGGCCGCCGCCCAGCGCGAGGTGTGGACGGGCACCGAGCTGCGGCGGCTGCTGGCCGAGAAGGCCGGCCTGGAGCTGTCCTCGGCTTCGGTGTCGGCGCTGTTCACCAAGGAGCCCTCGCAGGTGAAGATGACCACGCTGGCGGCGTTGTGCACCGCACTGGAATGCACCCCCAACGACCTGATCGAGGTCGACACCACACCGGTCGAGCGGCCGATCACACCCCTTCGCCCGGTCGCCGACTTGCCGCAGGCCGCTTCCGCCCGGGGCCGATCGATGCCGCCCCTGTGACGGGCGGCGGCGATGGGCAAGAAGCAACGCGACTGCGTCACCTGCGGCGCCCCCGTGGGATATCTCGACCGCGAGCACTGCTGCCGGTGCCGGCGGAGGATGAAGGAAGAGGCGGCCAGGGCGACCTGCCCGTCCTGCGGCCTCGACCGGGTGCTGCAGCAGGACACCGGCCGGTGCATCCTGTGCTCGCGCGTCTGCGGGCGGTGCGGGCATCCGGTGCGGTCCGCGGACAGCCCACTGTGCCGCGACTGCCGCAACGTGTCCCGGCGCCTGGCGGCCAAGCAGCCGTGTTCGCGCTGCGGCAAGCCGGGCTTTCTGCGCGAGGCGACCGGCTGGTGCGGGCCGTGCTCCCATCCCGGATGGGTGCGTATCCGTTGAGGGTGTTGCCGATCAGGCTGTGAGTATGAGTCCTGATCGGTAGCGGACCTGGTGGTTGCGGGTGTGTTCCTGCTGTTCGTGCCAGGTCCAGTAGGTGTCGAAGTCG
>NZ_JAYMZR010000128.1:0-16248 GCF_035828615.1 Streptomyces sp. H27-D2
TCGGAGGCCCGGTCCGGGCCTCCGAGGCCCGTTGGGGGCACTCCCAGCGGTGACTGGGGGAGTCTGACACCGCACCTCGCCGCGTTGTCGGGCTCGCCCGAGTACGCCCAGTACGAGGACGGCCTTCCCGCCTTGCGATGCTCCCCCAGCTACCGCTGGGAGGCACTCCCTGCGGGCCGATCCACGAAAGTCGCCCGGACAGGGCCTAGCGGGCCACGACCGCGCAGATGGTCTTGCCGGTGCCGTCCACGGTCACCGCGACGGTGCGCGACAGCTGGTGCACCATCTGCCAGCCGAACCCGCCCCCGCCGCCGGTGAGGTCCGGGGCCCGCTCGCGCGGCAGGGCGCGGCTGCCGTCGGCGACGGACACCGCCACCCCGTCCGGCCGGACAGCCAGCCCGAGCGAGCAGGACGCGCCGCCAGCGTGCCGCACGGCGTTGGTGACCAGTTCGGAGACCACCAGCAGCACGGCCTCGGCGAACTCCGCGTCCACGTCCGGCGTCCGGCTCCGCAGGAACGCTCCGGCGACCCGGCGGGCCCGCGAGGCCGCTTCGGGTGTGCGGTCGAAGACGGCCGGCAGCGACGGGACGGTGACGGTACGCGTTCGTGTGGCGTGCATCGGGCTCACCTTGTCATCCCTTCATCCTTGATCCGTCTTTCCCTTAGGGAAGGGGCCTGCCCGGAAAGTACGCCCGGGTAACCCAAATTCCGGGAGCCAACTCGGCGCGATGCCGACCGTCACTCAGCGTAGCCATCGTCGGCCGGTGACGGGCGTCGCGGGGCGGACGACAGGCGACGCGCCGCACAGCCATGCGCACTGTGCCGGGCAGCCTCGCGCGCGCAGACTGGGGGCCTGCCGGAACGAGGGAGGCGCGGCGTGCGGGTGTCGGTCGACCGGTGGGCGCTTCGGCTCGTCTCGCCGTGGTGGCGGGGGGCCGCCGCGATGCTGGCGGGCGCCCTGCCCGCGCTGGCGTTTCCGGCACCGTCGTTGTGGTGGCTGGCGTATGTCGCCCTGGTGCCCTGGATGCTGCTGGCCCGGTCGGCGGCGACGGGGCGGCGGGCCGTGTTCGACGGCTGGCTCGGCGGCGCCGGGTTCCTGCTCGCCGTACACCACTGGCTGCTGCCGAGTCTGCACGTCTTCATTCTGCTGCTGGTCGCGCTGCTCGGGCTGCTGTGGGCGCCGTGGGGCTGGCTGGTGCGGCGGCTGCTGGGCGGTGCGCCCGGCGCCGGGCGGGTGGCGGCGGCGCTGGTGCTGCTGCCGTCGGTGTGGCTGATGGCCGAGCTGGCGCGCTCCTGGGAGTTCCTCGGCGGGCCGTGGGGTCTGTACGGCGCGAGCCAGTGGCAGCTGCCGCCCGCGCTGCGGCTCGCTTCGGTCGGCGGGGTCTGGCTGGTGAGCCTGCTGCTGGTGGCGGTGAACACGGCGGTGACCGTGCTGGTCGCGGTGCCGGCGGCGCGGACGGCCGCGCTGGCCGGGGTGCTGGTGTGCGCGGCCGGGGTGGGCGCGGTGTGGCTCTGGGCTCCGCTGCCGGACCGTACGGGCACGGTGCGCATCGCGGTCGTGCAGCCGGGCGTCGTGGACGGGGCCGGCAGCGCGAAGCGGCGCTTCGACCTGGAGGAGACGCTGACCCGGCGGCTCGCGGGCCTTGATCCGGACCTCGTCGTCTGGGGTGAGAGCAGCGTCGGCCAGGATCTGGCGCGCCGGCCGGATCTGCGCGGGCGGCTGTCCGCGCTGTCCCGGCTGGTCGGCGCGGACCTGCTGGTCAATGTCGACGCCCGGCGCTCGGACCGGCCCGGGATCTTCAAGAGTTCGGTGCTGGTGGGCCCCGGCGGCCCGACCGGGGACCGCTACGACAAGATGCGGCTGGTGCCGTTCGGCGAGTACATCCCGGCGCGCCCGCTGCTCGGCTGGGCCACCTCGGTGGGCAAGGCCGCGGGCGAGGACCGCAAGCGCGGCACCCGGCAGACGGTGATGACCGTCCCGGACGCCGACGAGCTGCGGGTGGGGCCGCTGGTCTGTTTCGAGTCCGCGTTCCCCGACATGAGCCGCCGGCTGGTCCGCGGCGGCGCACAGCTGCTCGTCGCGCAGTCGGCCACCTCGTCCTTCCAGCACAGCTGGGCGCCGCCGCAGCACGCCTCGCTCGCGGCGCTGCGCGCGGCCGAGAGCTGGCGGCCGATGGTGCACGCGACGCTGACCGGCGTGAGCGCGGTGTACGGGCCGCGCGGCGAGGCGGTGGGCGGCAGGCTGGGCACGGACCGCAGCACGGCCGCGGTGTACGAGGTGCCGCTGGCGCGGGGCACCAGCCCGTACGTCCGGATCGGGGACTGGCCGGTGTACGCGGCGCTGATCGCGCTCGCCGTCTTCTGCGCGGCCGAGGGTGTACGGTCCCTCAGGCGTCCGGCGGGCCCGGAGCCGGCCGCGAGCCCGCCCCCGGCGACGCCCCCCGAGCCAGGACCGCCCGCACCGGCCCCCGCGCCCGAAGCTCCGGAGCGGCGCTAAAGCTCCCGCACGGCGTCGACGACCCGCTCGCAGAGTTCGTGGGTGAGCAGCGCGTCCTCGGCGGTGACCAGCTTGCCCGCGCGTACGGCGTCGAGGAAGGCCAGGGTGACCTGTTCGATGCCGCGCTGCCGCCCCACGGGCACCCAGTCGCCGCGCCGGCGGACGGTCGGCTGTCCCTTGTGGTCGATGATCTCGGCGAGGTTGAGCACCTGGCGCTTGGTGTCCTGACCCGAGACTTCGAGGATCTCCTCGGTCGAGCCGCTCATCCGGTTCATGGTGCCCAGGGCCGTGAAGCCGGAGCCCGAGAGCTGGAGCAGCACGTGGTGCATGAGCCCGTCCTCGACCTTGGCCCGGATGTCCACGTGCTCGACGGGTCCGGGGGCGAGGAAGCGCAGGGTGTCGATGACGTGGATGAAGTCGTCGTAGACCAGGGTGCGCGGGTCCTCGGCCAGGCCGACGCGGTTCTTCTGCATCAGGATCAGGTCGCGGGGGTGATCCAGACACTGGACGTAGCCGGGCGCGAAGCGGCGGTTGAAGCCGACGGCGAGGCTGACCCGGCGCTGCTCGGCGAGGCGGACCAGCCGCTCCGCGTCGGCCAGTTCATAGCTGATCGGTTTGTCGACATAGGTGGGGACGCCGGCCTCGATGAGGCGGGTCACGATCTGAGCGTGGGTGCCGGTGGGCGAGTGCACGAAGGCGGCGTCGAGCCCGGCGGCGAGCAGCGAGTCGAGGTCGGTGTGGCGCTGCGCGGCCGGGATGCGGAAGGTGTCGCCGACCCGCTGGAGAGTGGCCGGGGTACGGGTCTGGAGGTGCAGTTCCAGGCCTGGTTGGGCGGCGAGCACGGGCAGATATGCCTTGAGCGCGATATCGCCGAGCCCGATCACGCCTACGTTCAGGGGCGCGCTGCCGGTTCCCATCCGTTGTCTCCTGTCTGCGGTGCTGAGTACTGCCTTCCGGTCCGGCAGCATACGTGCGCCGCGGCGGCCGCCGGTCCGCGATACCGTCGAGGCCGCGCAGCGCGAACCGGGGGCCGAGCCGGCTGGGGGTCGTGACGAGCGCCGTGCGCAGCGCGCAGGCGGGCGCGGAGGACAGACCGGCCTGGTCGGCGAGTTGGGCGAGGACGACGGCGTCCTCGATCGCCTGGCAGCCGCCCTGCCCGAGGTTGGGGGTCATGGGGTGGGCGGCGTCGAGGAGCTGCTCCACGGCCTGCTGCGTGACGGGCCGAGGGGGCGGCGGACCAGCCCGTCGGAGCAGCGGGCGGAGCAGCGGGCGGACCGCCTGACGGACCGTAGAGCGCGGCGCGCCGGAAAACACTCGCCCGAGCGGCCCCGCCCGGCGATGATGACAGCCATGACAACCCTGGAACGCGCCGAACCCTCCACCACCGCTGACGAACGCACCATGCTGGAGGGCTGGCTCGAATACCACCGCACCACCCTCGCCGTGAAGTGCGAAGGCCTGGACGACAAGCAGCTGCGGGAGGCGTCCGCGGCTCCCTCATGTCTCACGCTGCTCGGCCTCGTACGGCATATGGCCGAGGTGGAGCGCGCCTGGTTCCGCCGGGATATGGCCGGGGAGTCCATGGACACGGCCGGGCCGATCTACTACACGGACCAGGACCCGGACGGCGACTTCACTCTGGTCGAACAGGGCACCGCCGAGGAGGGGTTCGGCACCTGGCGGTCCGAGATCGCGCGCGCCCGGGAGATCGCCGCCGCCCACTCGCTCGACGACCTCAACCTCGGGGAGCACCCCAGCGGCAAGCGGTTCAACCTGCGCTGGATCTACACCCACATGATCGAGGAGTACGCGCGGCACAACGGCCACGCGGACCTGCTCCGCGAGCGGATCGACGGCGTCACCGGCGACTGACCGGCCGACCGACCCATACGGCCACCCGCGTACGCCACGCGCCCGTACGCCGTGCATCCGTACGGCGTAGGCCTGGAGCTGCCGCTACTCCGCCGTCGCGGTCAGCCGCAGCTCCAGGCGGCTGATGGCCGCACGGACCCCGTCCGCGTACGTGTCCTCGCCGAGCGCCTCGGCCGCGCCGCGCGCCAGCAGCAGATGTCCGCGGGCCGTCTCCGGCCGCCGCAGCTTCACATAGTCGGCGGCCAGGCTGAGCTGGAGCGAGGAGTAGAAGCCGCGGACGGCCGGGGAAGCGTGATGCCGCCCCGGCGGGTGACCGGTGGGGCCCTCGGCCGCCGCCAGCGCGCGCAGGTCCCAGTCCAGCTCGTCCACCGGATCGTCCTGGGTGTCGGCCATGTAGTGCGCGAGCGTGCAGCGTTGGAACGGGTCGCCGTCCGGCCCCAGCTCGTCCCACAGCAGCGCGAAGCGGTCGCGCGCCTCTTCCCGGTCGCCGCCCCGGTGCAGCATGACCGTCTGCCCGATCCTGGTCATGACGGCCTCGTCCGCCGCCGCCTCCTCGTGCTGCTCCGGCACTCCGGCCTCCCGTACTGGTCACCGCGACAATCGCGACGATGGTGACTCCGACGCTAACGGCCACCGCGGCGAAACGCACTCAGGCGCTCGTCGCTCAGCGCGGCTGCCTGCCGCTGCTCGGGGCCGCTGTCGTACGCCGGGCCCGACCACGCCAGGACCGTGGGTCGAGTCCTGGCCGGAGCGCGGCCGCCGCCGGAAGTCCGGGCGGAGCCGCCGCCGGAGGGCCTGCCGGGGAACCGCCGGAGGGGTCACCTGTGACCCGTCAGAGCCCGAGGTCCGGGATCCGCCAGTCGATCGGCTCATGGCCATGGGCCGCGATCGCCCGGTCGATCTGCGAGAAGGGCTTGCTGCCGTGGAAGAGCTTGGCGGACAGTGGCGACGGGTGCGCCCCCTGCACCACCGCGTGCCGCTCGGTGTCGATCAGCGGCAGCTTCTTCTTGGCGTAGTTGCCCCACAGCACGAAGACGGCCGGGTCAGGCCGCGCGGAGACGCTGCGGATGACCTCGTCGGTGAACTTCTCCCAGCCCTTGCCCTTGTGGGAGTTGGCCTCCCCCGAGCGGACGGTGAGCACCGCGTTGAGCAGCAGCACGCCCTGCTGGGCCCAGGGCATCAAGTAGCCGTTGTCCGGTACCGGGTGGCCCAGGTCCTCCTTCATCTCCTTGTAGATGTTCCGCAGCGACGGCGGGGTCCTGACGCCCGGCCGCACCGAGAAGCACAGGCCGTGGCCCTGCCCCTCGCCGTGGTAGGGGTCCTGACCGAGGACCAGCACCTTCACCTGGTCGTACGGTGTCGCGTCGAGCGCCGCGAAGACCTCGTCGCGCGGCGGGAACACCGGCCCCTTCGCCCGCTCCTCCTCGACGAACTCGGTGAGTTGCTTGAAGTACGGCTTCTCAAGCTCCTCGCCGAGGACGTTCCGCCAGGACTCGGGCAGCATGTCGGTCACGTTCAAAACCTCCGGTGTGCGTTCCGCCTACGACTCCAGAACGTACCCGCGACCACTGACATCCCGCTCGCCGGGCGGCTTCGCACGGCACGCCCGCGCTTCCCCCGACCCGGCGACGAGCCGGGCGGAACGGGTCCGGTGCCGGCCCGTACGGGCCGGCACCGTCACTCTCCGCCGCTTCGCGCGCGGGGGCGAGCCCGCCGCGCGGTCGGTGAACCGCCCTGTCAGACGCCGGCGTTGAGGAACAGGCCGCCGTCGACGACGAGCGTCTGCCCGGTGATCCAGCCGGACTGCTCGGAGGTCAGGAACGCGGCCGCGCCCCCGATGTCCTCCGGCACCCCGAGCCGCCCCAGCGGATAGCCGGCCGCGGCCTCCTCCTCACGCCCTTCGTAGAGGGCTGCCGCGAACTTGGTCTTGACCACGGCCGGGGCGATCGCGTTGACCCGTACGCCGGGCGACATCTCGTGCGCGAGCTGCACGGTGAGGTTGATCATCGCGGCCTTGCTGATGCCGTACGCGCCGATGAAGGGCGAGGGCGAGAGCCCGGCGATGGAGGCGATGTTGACGATCGCGCCGCCGTTCTCCTTCTGCCACGCCTTCCAGGTCTGCTGGGCGAAGCCGAGGGCCGAGACGACGTTGGTCTCGAAGACCTTGCGGGCCACGCCGAGGTCGAGCTCGGCGATCGGCCCGAAGACCGGGTTCGTACCGGCGTTGTTGACGAGGTAGTCGACCCGCCCGAACGCCTCCATGGTGCGCTCGACCGCGGCGGCCTGGTGGGCCTCGTCGTGGGCCTTGCCCGCGATGTAGATCACCCGGTCGGAGCCGAGCCTCTCGACGGCCTCCTTGAGCGCGTCCTCACCGCGCCCGGTGATGCACACCCGGTCGCCGCGCGCGACGAGCGCCTCCGCGACGCCGTATCCGATGCCTCGGCTCGCGCCCGTGATGAGCGCGACCTTTCCGGTGTCCTGCACAGCCTGTCCACCCTGCTCGCTCTGCGTTGTCATGGGGCTTGCTTTCCCTGTCGGTCGATCCGTCGGCGTCAGTTGAGCGGGCCGCCGGCCACGTACATGACCTGGCCGGAGACGAAGCCGGCCTGGTCGCCGGTGAAGAAGGCGATGGCGTTGGCGATGTCGTCGGGGCGGCCGACGCGCTGGACGGGGATCTGGGTGGCGGCGGCGGTCTGGAACTCCTCGAAGTCCATGCCGACCCGGGCCGCGGTGGAGGCGGTCATGTCGGTGACGATGAAGCCGGGGGCCACCGAGTTGGCGGTGACGCCGAACTTGCCGAGCTCCTTGGCGAGCGTCTTCGTGAAGCCCTGCAGACCGGCCTTGGCGGTGGCGTAGTTGGCCTGGCCCCGGTTGCCCAGCGCCGAACTGCTGGAGAGGTTGACGACCCGGCCGAACTTCGCGTCCACCATGTGCTTCTGACAGGCGCGCGACATCAGGAACGCGCCCTTCAGGTGCACGTTCATGACCGTGTCCCAGTCGGTGTCGGTCATCTTGAACAGCAGGTTGTCGCGGAGCACGCCCGCGTTGTTGACCAGGATCGTCGGCGCGCCGAGCTCCGCGGCGACGCGGGCGACAGCCGCCTCCACCTGCGCCGGGTCCGATACGTCGCAGCCGACGGCGAGGGCCTTGCCGCCCGCAGCGGTGATCTGCTCGACGGTGTCCTTGCAGGCCGTCTCGTCGAGGTCGAGTACGGCGACGGCGCGGCCCTCTGCGGCCAGGCGCACGGCGGTCGCCTGGCCGATGCCTCGCGCGGCTCCGGTCACGATCGCGACGCGCTGCTCGGTGGTGGACATGCGGTTCTCCTCGCCCTAGGGTGCGGCGCCCGCTGCGGCCGACTCCGGCCCAGCAGCTGAGCAACCGCTTAGTAGCCTCAGCAGACGTGACGCTAGAAGGCCGGACACCCGCTGTCAACGGCGCACGGCAACCGCCGTCAATGTCACAGTCCGCGCGCCCGTCCAGCGCTCCCGGAGCCGGGCCGGCGGCCTCCCGCCGTCAGCACACCAGCAGACCGAGCAGCCGTTCGATCTCAGCCTCGGGGTCAGCGGTCAGCCCGGTGTGCACGGGCCCCGGCTGCACCACCGTGCTGCGCGGCGCGATCAGCCAGCGGAAGCGCCGCCCGGCGCTGTCACCGGCCGCCTGACCGGCCGCCCCGCCGCCCCGGCAGACTCCCTCGACGGCGTGCAGCGCGGCGCGCACGCCGGTGACGTCCACCTCCGCGTCGAGCGCCAGCAGCCGGTCCTCGTCCAGATGGGTCCGGGCCGCGACGAACGACCTCGCGTGGCAGTAGACGACCACCCCGGCATTGATCAGCTCGCCGCGCTCGACGCGCGGGACCACGCGCAGCAGCGCGTACTCGAAGACGTCGAGTCCGTTGTGCATCCCGGTCACTTGTGCGCCTTCGGGGGCCGCTCGCCGGCCAGCCAGCCCGGTGCCCGGGACGGTTTGGCCGTGCTGCGCTCGCCGATCGTGACGCGTTCGTGGATCGTCGCGGCGCGGCTCAGCAACACCTCGACGTGCACGCGGCGCAGGGCGTCGGCCGAGTCGAAGCCCGGCTCGTCCACCAGCCACTCGTCGGGCACGTCGGCGGCGACCTCGGTCAGCAGTCCCTCGGTGACCAGCGGCGCGAGCGCGGCGGCCGCGCCCGCGATGTCCGGGCCGAAGCCGGCGAGTACGTGATCGGAGGCGTCGTACGGCTTGGCGGCGGCCTGCCGCGCGGTGGGCCAGTTGTGCTGCCAGATCAGCGTCGCGCCATGGTCGATGAGCCATACGTCGCGGTGCCAGACCAGCAGATTGGGGTTGCGCCAGGAGCGGTCGACGTTGTTGACGAGCGCGTCGAACCACACCACCCGCCCCGCCTCCGCCGCACCGACCTCAAAGGCCAGCGGGTCGAAGCCGATCGAGCCGGGGAGGAAGTCCATCCCCAGGTTGAGACCGCCGCTGGACTTGAGCAGCTCCTGGACCTCCTGATCCGGCTCGGCCAGACCGATCACCGGGTCCAGCTGCATGCCGGCCAAATCCGGGATCCGCAGGCCGAGCCGGCGGCCCAGCTGTCCGCAGATGACTTCGGCGACCAGGGTCTTGCGGCCCTGTCCCGCGCCGGTGAACTTCATGACGTACGTACCGAGATCGTCGGCCTCGACGATGCCGGGGAGCGAGCCGCCCTCACGCAGAGGCGTGACGTAACGGGTCGCTGTGACTTCTGTCAGCATTTTCCCAGGCTATCCGGCAGCTGAGCCACACGATCCACGGCATGCCCTGCGTCACTGCGTCACACGGCTTCACCCTGCTCCGGGGACTGCACGTAGGCGTCGGGCCGGGCTTGCTGCTGGGCCGGGTTACACCGTCGCGCGCGGACAATCTCCGCTGACAGGGACAAAGCAGCGGTGATGACACCGAGAAAGGCATCTATGGATATGAGGATCGCGTCCATGAGAGGGATCCGATCTCCGGAACCCCTGACACGTAGTCATAGGCCCAGATGCGACGTTCCGCGTCGACGGCCCCCAGGGATGCTCCCTCGTCTCCCATGATGACGATGACGGCCGGTTTGCGCTAGCCCCCGCCGACCGGACCGCGGTCCGCCGAGATCGGCTATGGCACCGCGGAGGCCACTCAACGTCACCAACTGGTGCATGCGGACCGAGAACTGACGATAGTCGAATAGACGAGCCCACCGGTAAGTAGCCGAGCTTCGCGAGGACCTGATGAGAAACGGCTACCTCAGGAGCCATTTTCTGGTCAGCTCCATCACGTCCGCGCGGCTGTGCGCGCCGTGATCGGCGGCGATGAAGTGGTTGCCGATCCGCAGCGAGAAGGCGAGCAGGCAGCGGACCTCGACGTCGTCCTCGTCGGGGCAGAAGGAGCCGAACAGCGAGCGCAGGTATTCCATTCGCCGGTTGTCGGCGCGTCGGAGTCGCCGCGCGACGGCCTCGTCGCGCCGGGCCCAGTCGCGGATCGCGAGGTCGGCGGTGGTGCCCGTCATCGGGCTGTCGCCGGACGTGGCGATCGTGAACAGTCGCTCCAGTTTGGCCCTGGCGTCTCCGCCGCCGCTCTCGACCCGCTCGATCACTGCCTCGGTGACCTCGCGCTCCCACGTGTCGAGCATCTCCGTGAGCAGTGCGCCCCGGTTGCCGAAGTACCCGTAGAAGCCGCCCTTGCTGACGCCGAGCGCCTGCGCCAGCGACTCGATCCGGACGGACTCCGGGCCGCCGGCGGAGAGCGCCCGCAGCCCCTCCTCGATCCATTTGCCGCGAGGCGTGCGGGTCACGCCCATGATGTGTCTCCCCTCACGCCTCCCCTCATCTATACGGGGCCGTATAGATGGGTCTAACCTTGTTCTATACGGCATCGTATAGATAGGGGCCTACTCATGAGACTCCCCAGAACCGCGCACACTTCCCGTCCCTGGCGGATCCACGAGATCGCCGGCGGCTTCCACGTCGAGGACGTGTGGGCGCTACCGACGCCAGGCGGTCCCGACGACCTCGTGCGACTGGTGCACCAGTTCGCGAACGGCGACGGCGACGGGGTACTCGTCTCCTCCCCCGTCCCGCGCCTGCTCTTCGCGGTCCGCTGGAAGCTCGGGGAACTGCTCGGCTGGGACAAGCCAGGGGCAGGCATCGATGCCAGGGTGCGGACACTGCGGGACCGGTTGCCGGTGGACCTCCGCGAGGGTCCCCGGGGGCCCGACCTCCGCGCGGTTCCGTTCACCTCCGTCTACCTGACGCGCGACGAGTGGGCGGCCGAGAGCGCCAACCGGACCGTGCACGCGGTGATGCACATCGGCTGGGTCCCGGACGGGGCCGGCGGTTACCGCGGCCAGATGGCCGTCCTGGTGAAGCCGAACGGTCTGCTCGGCGCCGTATACATGGCAGGCATCAAGCCCTTCCGGTACCTGGGGGTGTATCCGGCGCTGCTTCGAACGATCGGACGCAAGTGGCAGGCGAGTGCCGGCGAAAGGAGCGCGGGATAGCCGGATCCAGCAGAGGGCACAGCCGTCACCTCGGCGAGCGCGAGCCGGCGGCCCTTCAGCTCGGGTAGGCCGAGGTGCTGTTCACAGCCCCTGGTGCTGGTGGGCGTGGGCTGTTTACAGCCCTGGTGCTGGTGGGCGTGCCGCCTCAGCCGCCGCCCCCTCCCTGAGCAGGGTGCGCCTGGCGGGGGTCTATCAGGATTCATGACACTCCCCTGGGCCGAGCGGGACAAAGCCGGGCGGCCGTCTCTGACGGCGTGAGGGCGGCATGCGCGACGTCCATACGCCCCGGGGTCGGACCGCGGCGATCAGCGGCGGTGCGACGGCGACCGGCCCCGCAGCGGTGGTTGCCGTTGCGGGGCCGGTCGCCGATCGTAGGGCGGGCTGGTCAGAGGGTTTTGAGCGAGGCCAGGGCGTTGCTGCGGTACAGGCCGACCTTCGGCTTGACGACGGAGCCCGGCTTGGCCAGCGGGCGGCTGACGCCCTGCGCGTTGGACATGTGCTTGCCGTCGGCCAGGATGTCGAGCTCGTCGGCCTTGGGGCCGGCCGCGCCGGAGGGGTCGAGGTTCGCTACGGCGTAAGCGGTGGTGCCGGGGCGCACGGGATACGCGGGGGCGCCGCCCCTCCGGCCCCACCCCCTCCCGTCTCATCGCCCCTCAGGGTCCGGATGTGGCGTACGCGCTCAGTGAGTACGTCGCGGAGCATCTGCTGCTACTGCTCCAATCGGACTCGAAGAAGGCTCGGGTGAGTTGAACACTCCGGGCGGGCGGGCCGTATGGAACCTTCGAGTCGTCGTCGTCAGAGGGAGTCCCCATGACCCGCCCCACCCGGCCCACCGCATTCCCGGCCCGCCGCACCGTCGTGGCCCCGGCCGGCGCAGCGGGGCTCGCCGCCGCGCTCGCGGCGTGCGGCGGCTCCGACTCCGATAAGGAGTCGACGTCGCAGCAGTCCGAGCCGGAGCGGGCCACGCCAGCGAAGTCCCAGCCGGGAGAGTCCGGCGCGCCGGCCGGCGGCGGCGAGGAGCTGGCGAAGGCCGCCGACATCCCGCAGGGCGGCGGCACGGTCTTCAAGGACCAGAAGGTCGTGGTGACGCAGCCGAAGGCGGGCGAGTTCAAGGCGTTCTCTGCCGTCTGCACGCACGCGGGCTGCCTGGTCAAGGAGGTCCAGGACGGCACCATCAACTGCCTCTGCCACGGCAGCAAGTACCGCATCGCCGACGGCAGCGTGGCGCATGGCCCGACCACCAAGCCGCTGCCGGCGGCCAAAATCAGCGTCGATGGCGACTCGCTGCGGCTGGGCTGAGGGGGGCGTACGACGGGGTGGGGCGCGCCTCGCCCCGTCGTACGGGCGGCGCCGAGCCGGAGCGCGGAAGCCGGGGCGCGCCCCCGCCCATACGGTCAGCTCCGGACCCGTCGCGGCCGCTTCCAGCAGGTCAGGATCTCCTCGGCCGAGGAGATCGTCGCGACGAGCGCCAGCGTGTTGCGGACCATCGCGGCGGTGTAGTCGGCGGGCACTCCCGCGATGGCGTCGGCCGGCACCACGACCGTGTAGCCGAGGTTGACCGCGTCGAAGACCGCGTTCGGGATCGCGACGTTCGACGACACACCGGTGACGATCAGCGTGCGACAGCCGAGGTTGCGCAGCAGCGGGTCCACGTCCGTGCCCGCGACGGGCGAGAGGCCGTGCAGCCGGCGTACGACCAGGTCCTCGTCGGCGACCGGGATCGGATCCGCGATCCGTACCGCGTCCGTCCCGGCCAGCTGTTGTACGGGCAGCCGCTCTGCGGCCCGGAACAGCCGGGCGTTGTGGTTGGCGCCGCGCCCGTCGGGTCGCCGCTCGGCAACCGCGTGCAGCACCTGGACCCCGGCCTCATGGGCCCCGGCCACGAGCCGCGCCACCTTCGCGAGGGCTCCTGATTTACGTGCGGCTTCGGCGAGTTCGGGCAGTGCGCTGTCCGGCCCGACGACCCCGCGCTGGCACTCGACGGTGAGCAGCGCGGTGGCCGCCGGGTCGAGCAGGTCGGCGAGTTGTGCGTTCGACGCCATGGTTCCCCCTCGTCCGTACTGATGGAGAGACGATCCGTGCTGATGGAGAGACGGTGGAGCGCGGGACGTTAGCGGCCATTGCGCGGGTACGGAAGAGCGTTCATTATTCCTGACACCTAGTCAGCCAACGCGGAGGTGCAGGACGCATGGTCACCACTCAGCGGCGGGGTCGCCGGATCATGATGACGCCGCAGGAGATCGACGCCTATCTCGCGGAACAGCGCACCTGCCGGGTGTCCACGGTCGACGCGGAGGGCCGCCCGCACGTCAGCGCCCTGTGGTTCGCGTGGGACGGCGACTCGCTGTGGCTGTACTCGATCACGCGCAGCAAGCGGTGGGCGCAGCTGCGCGGTGACCCGCGGCTCGCGGTGGTCGTGGACGACGGCCACGAGTACGGGGAGCTGCGGGGCGTCGAGTTCTCCGGTTCGGCGGTGTTCGTGGGTGAGGCGCCGCGCTCCGGCGAGTCGTGCCCCGAACTCGACACGCCGGAGCGGCTCTTCGCGACGAAGTACTTCGGTGTCGACACGCTGCCGCACGACGAACGGCACGCCTGGCTGCGGCTGACGCCGGAGACGATCGCGTCGTGGGACTTCCGCAAGATGGCCGCGGGCTGAGCCTTGCCGCTGGGGACGGAGCGCTCCGGGGCGTGCGCCCCGCACTGACCGCCCCGGGCCGAGCGCTCCGGGCTCAGCCCCCGATCGCCTCGCCCGCCCGGCGCAGTGCGTCGACCGCCGCCCGGATCGAGGGGCGGCGGTCCGCGTCCGCGCGCCATACCGCGTAGATGTGCCGTCGCATGGTGTGCCGTACGGGCACCACCCGGACGCCCTCCGGCACCGGTCCGCGGCCCAGCCGGGGCGCGATCGCGACGCCGAGCCCTGCGGCGACCAGCGCGAGCTGGGTGTGGTGCTCCTCCGCCATGTGCGAGACGCGCGGCTCGATGCCTTTGCCGCGCAGGGTGAGCATCAGCCAGTCGTGGCAGAACTCCCCGTCCGGCCAGGACACCCACTCGTCGTCCGCGAACTCTTCGAGGTCCACTTCGCAGCGGTCCGCGAGCGGGTGGTCCGCGGGCATCGCGACGTCGGCCGGGTCGTCGAGCAGCGGGGCCTTGGCCAGCCCCTCGGGCATCGGGAGCGGCTTGTTGTACCAGTCGAGGACGACCGCGAGATCGATGTCGCCGCGCACCACGCGCGGCACCGCGGCTTCGGGTTCCATCTCCTGAAGCCGGGCGCGGAGCTGCGGGTGCTCCTCGCGCAGCGCCGCGAGCGCGGCCGGGAAGAGCCCGCGGGCGGCGGTGGGGAACGCGCCGAGGAACAGGTCGCCCACCGGCTGACCGCGGTGCGCCTCCAGGTCCGCCTGGGCGACCTCGACCTGCGAGAGAATGCGCGCGGCGTGGTCGGAGAGCAGCCGCCCGGCGTCGGTGAGCCGCACCCCGCGCCCGTTCTTGGCGAGGAGTTGCTGACCGGTCTCCCGCTCCAGCTTGGCGAGCTGCTGGGAGACCGCGGAGGTCGTCACGTGCAGCCCTTCGGCGGCGGCGCTCACGGAGCCGTGGCGTGCGACGGCGGACAGGGTCCGCAGGCGGTCCAGGTTCAACATGTAAGAGACACTACGCGATGGCTGGAACTTATTCTCGCTTGTCCTACAAGGTGAGACGCGTCATGGTGACTCGTATGAGCACCGTCCCCGCCCCACCGTCCACCAGCGCAACGACTGCCCCAGATCCGCCCGTGGTCACCGCCACCGAGGCCGGGCCGCAGCCCGCCGCCCTCCCAGCCGCTAAGCCCGGCCTGGGGCTCGGCGTCGACTGGCGCGTCCGCTTCGCGGTGCTCTCCCTCATCTGGGGATTCAGCTTCCTGTTCATCAAGGTCGGCACACACGGCTACGCACCCCTCCAGGTCACCCTGGGGCGCATGCTCTTCGGCACGGTGGTGCTGCTCGCGGTGCTGGCCCTGAAGCGGGAGCGGCTCCCGCGCGGCGGCCGGACCTGGGCCCACCTGTCGGTGGCGGCGTTCTTCCTCAACGCCCTGCCGTTCACCCTGTTCGCGTACTCCGAGCTGACCATCCCCTCCGGGCTGGCCGGCATCTGCAACGCCACCTCCCCACTGTGGGGCATGGCGCTGTCGGTGGTCGCGCTGTCCGAGGACAGGCCGACCCGGCGGCGGGTCGCCGGCCTGGGGCTCGGCTTCCTGGGCGTGTTGACCGTGCTCGGCGCGTGGCAGGGGTTCTCCGGTACGGACGCCGGCGGCACGGCGATGGCGCTGGGGGCGTCGCTCTGCTACCCGATCGGCTGGATCTATCTGCGCCGCACGCTGGGCGGGACCAAGAATTCGCATGTGTCGATGTCCGCCGCCCAACTGTCGCTCGGCACGGTCCAGCTGATGATCGTCACCCCGCTGTTCAGCTCGGCGCCGACGTCCTTCCCCCTCGTGCCGCTGCTCGCGATCGTCGCGCTCGGCGCGCTGGGCACCGGGCTCGCCTTCCTGCTCCAGTACGGCCTGGTCGCCGAGGTCGGCCCGACGACGGCGCAGATGGTCACTTATTTCATCCCGGTCATCGCGACCGCGGCGGGCGTAGCGGTGCTCGGTGAGCGGCTGAGCTGGAACACCCCGGTCGGCGCGCTGATCGTGCTGGCGGGCGCGGCCCTGACGCAGAGCAGGCCCAGGCGCGCCGCCGCTCAGCCGTAGCGCAGCCGCCGCCGGTCGGCCTCGGCGAGCCGCCGCTCAGCCGCAGCCGCTCGCCGCAGGTCAGTCGTAGCGGCCCGCCGTCGAGGGCCCGGCCGCCGGGCCGATCGCGGCGGCCAGCGCGTCGGCGAGCGGCCCGAGGTCCGGGACGCCGAGCGAGGAGACGGTGAGCCGTACGCCGGGCGGCGACGCCATCCGGAAGCGCGCGCCCGGCGCGGCGGCCCAGCCGGCCTGCTGCAACCGGGCGATGGCCCCCGTCTCGTCCGGGACCGGCACCCACACGTTCATCCCGCTGCGCCCGCCGGCCTCGACGCCCCGCACCCGCAGCGCCCGCACCAGCGCTTCCCGACGCGCGCCGTACGAGCCCGCGACCGCGCGCGCGTCGACCGCCTCCGACTCCCACAGCCGCAGCACCGCCCCCTGCAGCAGATGGCTCACCCAGCCGGGGCCGAGCCGCTGGCGGCCCCGCACCCGGTCGACGGTGACCGCATCGCCGGTGAGCACCGCGAGCCGCAGGTCGGGGCCGTACGCCTTGGCGGTGGAGCGGATCAGCGTCCAGTGGTCGGTGACCCCGGCCAGCGGGTGCAGCGGCAGGTCGACGATGCCGTGCCCGTGGTCGTCCTCGATCAGCAGCACGCCGGGGTGCGCGGCCAGCACGCTCCGCAG
>NZ_JAYMZR010000129.1:0-16216 GCF_035828615.1 Streptomyces sp. H27-D2
GAGACGACGGAGCCGACGGAGCCGACGGAGCCGAGGGAGCCGACGGAGCCGACGGCGGGCCGCCGCTCGCGGACGGCTCCGCGCTGGGGGAGCCGCCCGGGGAGTCGCCCCGGGCGGAGCCGCCGGCGGAGGGTGCGGCGGACGCGGCGGGTGTGCCGAACGCCCGCGCGTGCCGGGTGACTTCGTCCTGTAGCGGCCGCAGCCGTTCGGCCAGGTCGGGGTGCGCCCCCGCGGTCGCCGCGTAGGACTCCAGCAGTTCGGCGCTGTCGCGTGCGCCACGGGTGCGCAGCCGCTCGGCGGCCGGACCGTGCTCGGACTGTGCGGCTTGTGCGGCCTTTTCGGTGGCCGGGGTGTCGTCGGAGCAGCCGGTCAGCAGTGCTCCGGCGCCGAGCGTCCCCAGCGCGCCGACGGCGAGCAGGCTCCGCCGTCGCGGGCCGGGGGCGGAGCCGGGCGAAACGGATGGAGGGGCGGCCGGGCCGCCGGGGCCCCGCGTTGTCGTCATGGACGGCACGTTCCTCTTCCTGGCCTCTTTCTGGGCAGTGATCACCGCAGGTGAGCGTACCGGCGTCGGGCCGGGCTCCCGGTGCGGCCCCGCCGGGCCGGGGCGGGGCCGCCGAATCGTCAGCACTGTGTGGGAACGGATAGTCTTTGACCGACACACGACTTTCCCCACAACAGCACACGCGGCCGAGGAGTCATCCGGATGAGCACCACCCAGAGCGAGAGGCTGCGCGAACTGCTGGAACCGCTCGCGAGCGAGCGGGACCTGGATCTGGAAGAGGTCGAGGTGACGCCGGCCGGTAACCGCCGGGTGCTCAGGATCGTGGTCGACTCCGACGAAGGCGTACAGCTGGACGCGTGTGCCGAGCTCAGCCGGGCGGCCTCCGCGGTGCTCGACGAGTCGGACGTGATGGGCGCGACCCCCTACGTCCTCGAAGTCGGCTCCGCCGGAGCGGAACGACGGCTGACCGAGTTCCGGCACTACCGCCGCGCCCTCGGCAGGCTGATCAAGATCGAGTTCGTCGACGGCGACGCGGACGCCGACGAGCTGATCGCGCGGATCATGCAGCTGGACGAGGCGGGCCTCGACCTGGAGGTGCCGGGCGTCAAGGGGCGCAAGCCCAAGGCGCGCCGGGTCGAGTTCAGCGAGATCGCCAAGGCGCGGGTCGAGGTCGAGTTCCACCGCAAGGCCGCCGAGAAGGCCGAGCGGATCGCCAACGAGGCCGCACTCGCGGACGGCGGCGATGACGACGATGACGATGACGTGCAGGACGACGACGAGCGCTACGACGACGAGCAGCACGACGACGAGCAGGGCGAGCACGTGAACGAGAACGAGAACAAGCACGACGAGAGCAAAGAGGAGGCGTAGCCGTGGACATCGACATGAGTGCCCTGCGGGGTTTGGTGCAGGAGAAGGAGATTTCCTTCGACCTGCTGGTCGACGCGATCGAGTCGGCCCTCCTCATCGCGTACCACCGCACCGAGGGCAGCCGCCGTCAGGCGCGGGTGAAGCTCGACCGTGAGACCGGACACGTGATGGTCTGGGCGAAGGAGGACCCGGGGGCCGACGCCGAAGAGGGCGCCGAGCCCCGTGAGTTCGACGACACCCCGGGCGGCTTCGGCCGGATCGCCGCGACCACCGCCAAGCAGGTCATCCTGCAGCGGCTGCGCGACGCCGAGGAGGACATCACCTTCGGCGAGTACGCCGGCCGCGAGGGCGACGTCGTCACCGGCGTGGTCCAGCAGGGCAGGGACCCGAAGAACGTCCTGGTGGACATCGGCCGCATGGAGGCCATGCTGCCGGTGCAGGAGCAGGTGCCGGGCGAGGACTACAAGCACGGTCTGCGGCTGCGCACCTATGTCGTACGGGTGGCCAAGGGCGTGCGCGGCGCCTCCGTGACGCTGTCCCGTACGCACCCCAACCTGGTGCGCAAGCTGTTCGCCCTGGAGGTCCCGGAGATCGCGGACGGCTCCGTGGTGATCGAGGCGATCGCCCGTGAGGCAGGTCACCGCAGCAAGATCGCGGTGCGCTCGACCCGTTCCGGGCTCAACGCCAAGGGCGCCTGCATCGGCCCGATGGGCAGCCGGGTGCGCGCGGTCATGGCCGAGCTGCACGGCGAGAAGATCGACATCGTCGACTGGTCGGACGACCCGGCGGAGCTGGTGGCGCACGCGCTGTCGCCCGCGCGGGTGAGCAAGGTCGAGGTCGTGGACCTCGCGGCGCGCTCCGCCCGGGTCATCGTGCCCGACTACCAGCTCTCGCTGGCGATCGGCAAGGAAGGGCAGAACGCCCGGCTCGCCGCCCGGCTGACCGGCTGGCGGATCGACATCCGCCCGGACACCGAGGAGAGCGGCGAGCAGGACGACCGCCGTGACGACCGCCGCGACGACCGGGACCGGTCCGCGCGCCGCGACTGACGAGAGGCCGGGCCCGGTCGCACCGACCGGGGCCCGGCCCAGCACAGCCGATCACCGGCCGGAGTGCGTCAAACACCACCGACGACCCATGTATCCGTTCGGCCTCAGCCCCGGAAGGGTGAGGCCCGCGCGGGGAGGTAGACTTAAGTAGTGTCTGGCCGGACGCATGCCCGTGTATGCCCTGAGCGAACCTGTGTGGGATGCCGGGAGCGAGCGGCCAAGGATGACCTGCTGCGTGCGGTGATGATCGAGGGCGAATGCGTCCCCGACCGTCGCGGTACGCTGCCCGGCCGGGGTGCCTACGTGCATCCCGGCACGGCGTGTCTCGATCTGGCGGTCCGCCGCCGGGCGTTTCCCCGGGCCTTCCGGACCAAGAGTCCGCTCGGCGCCGAGGAACTCCGCCTCTACATCGAGCAGGCCGAACAGTCCGCCACCACGGCGGCATCGTAAGAGAACGGCACGGGAACCCGTGCGGTCAGGTACCTCGCGAGTCGGAAGTAGGTCGAGATTGCGATGAGCACTCGATGAGTACGCGATGAGTACGCCCATGAAGTAGCGACGGTCCGGCGGACGAGCACCCCGGACCTAAAAGGAGCGAAGTGGCTAAGGTCCGGGTATACGAACTCGCCAAGGAGTTCGGGGTTGAGAGCAAGGCTGTTATGGCCAAGCTCACTGAACTCGGTGAATTCGTACGTTCGGCGTCCTCGACTATCGAGGCGCCCGTTGTACGCAAATTGACTGACGCTTTCCAGCAGGGCAACGGCTCCGGCCGCGCCGCCGGCAAGCCCGCGGCGCCGTCCAAGGCGACGCCCGCCAAGCCGTCCGCACCGGCCCCGGCCGGAGCGGCACGTCCCGCTGCCCCGCAGTCTCCGGCGGCCAAGCCTGCCGCGGACGACGCGAGCAGCACTCCCAGCACTCCGGCTCCGGGCCCGCGTCCGGGTCCGAAGCCCCCGGCGCCCAAGCCGGCCCCGGCGCAGCCCGCGGCCCCGGTCGCCCCGGCGGCTCCGGTCGCCCCGGTCGCGCCCGCGGCTCCGGCTCCGGTTTCCCCGGCTCCGGCCGCTCCGGAGTTCACCGCGCCGCCGGCGGCTCCCGCCGCGCGGCCCGCGGCGAGCAGCAAGCCCGGCGCCACCCCCGGCCCGCGTCCGGCCCGTCCGGCTCCGGCCGGTCAGAGCCGCGACCAGGGTCGCGAGCAGGGCGGCCGTCCCGGCGCCCCGCGTCCCGCAGGCCAGGCAGGCGGCCAGGGCGCCGCACGTCCGGCCGGCGCGCGTCCGTCCGGACCGCGTCCGGGCAACAACCCCTTCACATCCGGTGGCAGCACCGGCATGGCGCGTCCGCAGACGCCCCGACCCGGTGGCGCCCCGCGTCCCGGCGGTCAGGGTGCTCCCGGCGGCGCTCCGCGTCCCGGCGGCCCGAGTGCCCCCGGCGGCGCCCCGCGTCCGCAGGGTGCGGGCAGTGCCCGCCCGAGCCCGGGCGGCATGCCTCGTCCGCAGGCAGGCGCCCCGCGTCCCGGTGGCGCTCCGGCCGGTAACCGGCCGAACCCCGGCATGATGCCGCAGCGTCCGGCTGCCGGCGCGCCCGCGCGTCCCGGCGGCGGCCCCGGCCGCGGCGGTCCCGGCGCCGGTGCCGGCCGTCCCGGCGGCGCTGCCGCCGGCCGTCCCGCCGGTGGTGGCTTCGCAGGCCGTCCGGCAGGTCCCGGTGGCGGCGGTCGTCCCGGTGGCGGCGGCTTCGCAGGCCGTCCCGGTGGCGGCGCTCCCGGTGGTGGCGGCGGTTTCGCCGGCCGTCCCGGCGGCGGTCGTCCCGGTGGTCCGAACGCGCGTGGTGGAACGCAGGGCGCCTTCGGCCGTCCCGGCGGTCCCGCTCGTCGCGGTCGCAAGTCGAAGCGGCAGAGGCGCCAGGAGTACGAGGCCATGCAGGCCCCGTCCGCCGGCGGCGTCATGCTGCCGCGCGGTAACGGTGCGACGGTTCGTCTGTCGCGCGGTACCTCGCTGACCGACTTCGCGGAGAAGATCGGCGCGAACCCGGCGTCGCTGGTCCAGGTGCTGTTGAACCTGGGCGAGATGGTCACCGCGACCCAGTCGGTCACCGACGAGACGCTGCACCTGCTCGGCGGCGAGATGAACTACGTCGTCGAGATCGTCAGCCCGGAGGAAGAGGACCGCGAGCTTCTCGAGTCCTTCTCCATCGAGTTCGGCGAGAACGAGGGCGGCGAGGAAATGCTCGTCGCGCGTCCGCCGGTCGTGACCGTCATGGGTCACGTCGACCACGGCAAGACGCGCCTGCTGGACGCGATCCGCAAGACGAACGTCGTTGCGGGCGAAGCCGGCGGCATCACCCAGCACATCGGCGCCTACCAGGTCGCCACCGTCGTCAACGGCGACGAGCGTCCGATCACCTTCATCGACACACCGGGCCACGAGGCGTTCACCGCCATGCGTGCCCGTGGTGCGAAGTCCACCGACATCGCGATCCTCGTGGTCGCGGCGAACGACGGTGTGATGCCGCAGACGATCGAAGCGTTGAACCACGCCAAGGCGGCCGACGTGCCGATCGTGGTCGCGGTCAACAAGATCGACGTCGAGGGCGCCGACCCGACCAAGGTGCGCGGTCAGCTCACCGAATTCGGGCTGGTGGCCGAGGAGTACGGCGGCGACACGATGTTCGTCGACATCTCCGCCAAGCAGGGCGAGAACATCGACGCACTGCTGGAAGCGGTCATCCTGACCGCTGACGCCTCGCTCGACCTGCGGGCCAACGCCTCGCAGGACGCGCAGGGCATCGCGATCGAGGCTCACCTCGACCGTGGTCGCGGCGCCGTGGCGACCGTGCTGGTTCAGCGCGGCACCCTGCGGGTCGGCGAGACCATGGTCGCCGGCGACGCTTACGGCCGTGTCCGGGCGATGCTCGACGACAAGGGCAACAACATCACGGAAGCGGGTCCCTCGACCCCCGTCCTGGTGCTCGGTCTGACCAACGTGCCCGGTGCCGGCGACAACTTCCTGGTTGTCGACGAGGACCGTACGGCCCGCCAGATCGCCGAGAAGCGCGCGGCGCGAGAGCGCAACGCGGCCTTCGCCAAGCGCACCCGACGGGTGTCCCTCGAGGACCTCGACAAGGTGCTCAAGGCCGGTCTCATCCAGGACCTCAACATCATCATCAAGGGCGACGCGTCCGGTTCGGTGGAGGCTCTCGAGTCCTCGCTGCTCCAGCTCGACGTCGGTGAAGAAGTTGACATCCGGGTGCTGCACCGCGGTGTGGGTGCGGTCACCGAGTCCGACATCAACCTGGCGTCCGGCTCCGACGCGATCGTCATCGGCTTCAACGTGCGCGCCGAAGGCCGCGCGACGCAGATGGCCGACCGCGAGGGCGTCGACGTCCGGTACTACTCGGTGATCTACCAGGCCATCGAGGAGATCGAGGCGGCCCTCAAGGGTCTGCTCAAGCCGGAGTACGAGGAGGTCGAGCTGGGCACCGCGGAGATCCGCGAGGTCTTCCGCTCCTCCAAGCTCGGCAACATCGCCGGTGTGCTCGTCCGCTCGGGCGAGGTCAAGCGCAACACCAAGGCGCGACTGCTCCGCGACGGCAAGGTCATCGCGGAGAGCCTCAACATCGTGGGGCTGCGTCGCTTCAAGGACGACGTCACCGAGATTCGTGACGGTTTCGAGGGCGGTATCAACCTCGGTAACTTCAACGACATCAAGATCGACGACGTCATCGCGACGTACGAGATGCGCGAGAAGCCTCGCGGCTGATCACGTTGAATGCGACCGGGGCCGGTCGGCGGAGCGTATATCCGTCGATCGGCCCCGGCCGTTGCGTGTACGGTTCTTGTGGCCCTGCTGATCAGCGGGCGCCATGGACGAGGCCTTCCGGGTGGGCTTCACCCGCACTGCATGTATGTAGGGACGCTGTCCTTCGACCTCCTCCTCGGCGATATTCGATCGCTGAAGGAGAAGCGCTCCGTCGTCCGCCCGATCGTCGCCGAGCTGCACCGCAAGTACGCGGTGAGCGTGGCGGAGGTCGGCGACCAGGACCTCCATCGCAGGGCCGAGATCGGTCTCGCGGCGGTCTCCGGGGACGCGGGGCATCTCACAGACGTACTGGACCGGTGCGAGCGCTGGATCGCCGCCCGGCCCGAAGTGGAGCTGTTGTCCGTACGACGACGGCTGCACGGCGACGATGACGACTGAGCGCGGCGCCGTCGCCGGAAGCAAGATGCTGGAAGACATGAAGGAGAAGGACCGGTGACCGACAACGCGCGGGCGCGAAAGCTGGCGGACCGTATCCAGGTCGTGGTCGCGGAGACCCTGGACCGGCGCATCAAGGACCCGCGACTGGGGTTCGTGACGATCACGGACACCCGGATCACGGGTGACCTGCGGGACGCGACCGTGTTCTACACGGTCTTCGGCGACGACGAGGACCGGGCGGCCTCGGCCGCCGCGCTGGAGAGCGCCAAGGGCGTCCTGCGCTCCGAGGTGGGCAAGCAGGTCGGGGTGCGCTTCACCCCGACGCTGGCCTTCGTCCTCGACGCGCTGCCGGACGACGCGAAGACCATCGACGACCTCCTCGCGAGGGCGCGCGCCTCCGACGCCCAGGTGCGGGACGCCTCGACGGGCGCCGAGTACGCGGGCGACGCCGACCCGTACCGCAAGGCCGAGGACCCGGACGACGAAGGTGACGACGGCGACGAGACCGATGCCGCCGACGCCGCCGACGGCACAGCCGCCGAGCCGTCCGGAGCCGCCGGTGACGGAAAGGCGGCCGCGCCGGACGGGGCCGCGGAAGGCGACGAGGGCACGTCGAAGGTATGAAGCGCAAAGGAACCGGGCCCGACGGCCTGGTGATCGTGGACAAGCCCGCCGGCTACACCTCGCACGACGTGGTCGCGCGGATGCGAGGCATCGCCAAGACCCGGCGGGTCGGGCACGCCGGCACCCTCGACCCGATGGCGACCGGCGTGCTCGTCCTCGGCGTCGAGAAGGCGACCCGGCTGCTCGGGCACCTTTCGCTCACCGAGAAGGAGTACGTGGGGACCGTCCGGCTCGGCCAGACGACCGTCACCGACGACGCCGAGGGCGAGATCACCGCGTCGAAGACCGCTCACGGCATCGCCCGTGACGCCATCGACGCGGGCATCGCCAAGCTGACCGGCGCCATCCAGCAGGTGCCGTCGAAGGTCAGCGCCATCAACATCGACGGCAGGCGCGCGTACTCGCGGGTGCGGGAGGGCGAGGAGTTCGAGATCCCCGCCAGGCCGATCACCATCCACCGCTTCGACCTGCACGAGGTGCGCGAGGCGACGGCCGAGGACGGCGCCGCCGTACTCGACCTCGACGTCACGGTGGTCTGCTCCTCGGGTACGTACATCCGTGCGCTGGCCCGCGACCTCGGCTCCGACCTCGCGGTCGGCGGCCATCTGACGGCGCTGCGCCGCACCAGGGTCGGCCCGTACGGAATCGACCAGGCGCACACCCTGGAGCAGTTGGAGGAGACGCTCGCGGTGCTGCCGATGGGCGACGCCGCCGCGGCTGCCTTCCGCCGCTGGGACCTGGACGCCGAACAGGCCAGGCTGCTCGCTAACGGCGTCCGGATCGACAGTCCGGGACTGGCGGGGGACGGCCCGATCGCCGTCTTCGACCCCGAGGACAACTTCCTGGCGCTCATCGAGGAGCACAACGGCAGGGCCAAGAGCCTCGCCGTGTTCCACCGGTAGTCACCAGCGATCGCCGGCAGCACTGTCAGCCGCCGCGCCGCGCCGCACTGCGGTGAGTTGCGGTGAGTTGGGCACGTTCGTTTCATTGTGGGGCGGTACCGGAGGTCCGGTGCCGCCCCACAACTCCCCTCCTGGCCCCCCGGCCCCTGCTGGATCGGGCGCGATTGCGCCCCCTTGTCTCTTTATCCATTCCGTGCGGCGGATTCACCCCTTCGGGCGGGCGCTCGGAGTGATTGACGGGCGCGTATGGGGGCGCGTTCGCCAGGTGATCTGTCCGGCCGATCACGATCCGTCTACCGTCGGGGAACGGGGTGTGACGGGGAGGATCGGCGGATGGCGGTAGGGGTTTCCCATGCCGGAGGCCAGGCTCGGGGCTACGGCCGCCCTGACCCGGGTCCGGACCGGGTCAGGGCGGAACAGGGCCGGGCGATGCCGGGACATGGCCGGGGCGAGGGCGCCCGGAGCCGTTCCGGCGCTGACGGGCCGCTCCGCGCGGACCGGGCCCTGGTGCTCATCCGCGACCTGGCCGGCCGCCCGCGCGGCACCGGCTTCCTCGCCGACGACCTCGGCACCCTGATCACCAGCCATGAGGCCGTCGACGGCCTCGCGCGCCTGGTGCTGTGCGCCCCCGGCGACCGGACCTGCCTGGTGGACGCGGACGCGGTCACCGCGCTGCCCGAGGCCGACCTCGCACTCGTACGGACCGAAGGTCTCGCCGTGCAGCCGCTGCCGGTCGCGGCGGCGGCCGACATCGAGCCGGGCACCCGGGTCCGGCTGCGGGCCCGCGGCTGGCTGGACGGCTGGACCGTGGACGGCACCGCCGCGGTCACCTACACCGCGACCGACCGCTTCCATCTGCTCGGCACCGCGCTGGAGCTCTCGGTGGACGCGGCGGGCGAGGGCGAACCGGCCGACCGGGAGGCGCTCGCGCTGGGCGGCGCGGCGGCGGGCGGACCCGTGCTGGACGCGCGCACGGGAGCGGTCATCGCCGTGCTCGGCACCGCCCTGCACGCCGGCCACCGGGCGGGCGGCTTCGCGGTCCCGCTGCGGGCAGCCGCGGCGGCGGACCCGGGCGGCCCGCTCGCGGCGCTCCTGGAGCGGAACGCGGCGACCGTGCCCGCATACGGCAGAGAGCTGAACCTCGCGGGCGCGCTCCAGCTCACCGGCCTCTCGGTCGGCTCCGGCAACGCGTCCGGCGGGGCGGCCGAGAGCCCTCCCGGGTGGCGTGAACCGGTCGAACGGCCGCACACCGCCGAGGAGTTCAGGGCCTTCGAGGCGGGCGGCGCGGCCGTACTCGCGCTGGTGGGCGACCCCGGCACGGGGCGGACGACGGAGCTGGCCGCGCTGGCGGCCCGCCGTGCGTGCGGCGCCGAGCCGATGCCGACCGTCTGGCTGCGCGGCGCCGATCTGCGCGCCGCCGACCGGAGCCTGACCGACGCGGTGGGGCGCGCGTTGGAGCGGGCGGGACGCATCATCACCGCGTCGGCGGGCGAGGCGGGCACCATCGGCGACGCGGGCGCCGCCACCCCGGACGCGCTCGCCCGGCTGGCCCGCGTCATCGGCCGCCCGCTGCTGATCCTGCTGGACGGCCCGGAGGAGATGCCGCCGGTGCTCGCCCACCGGCTCCCGGAGTGGACGGAGCGGACCGCGAACTGGCTGCGGGAGGCGGGGGCGCGGCTGGTCGTCGCCTGCCGCCCCGAGTACTGGGAGCAGGCCGGTGCGCTGTTCCCGGCGGCCCTGCGCTACGTACCGCGGCACCCGGCGGAGACCCCGCGCGGCGCCCCCGCGCGGGCGCTGCCCGACTGCGTACGGCTCGGCGACCTGCCGCCCCACCAGGCCGAGCAGGCCCGGGAACGCTACGGCATCCCGCCCGCCGCCCTGACCGAGGCGGACGCCCGCCATCCGCTGGCGCTGCGGCTGCTCGCCGAGGTGCGGGCGGCGCTGCCGGAGGAGGCGGAGCGTCCGCGGGAGGCGGCCGGAACGGGAGATGACGCGCCGCCGAGGTGGGACGTCTTCTCGGCGTACCTCGACCTGATGTGCCTGCGGATCGCGGAACGGCTGGCAGCCGCCGAGCGGCCCGCGCCGCGCGGCAGCGCGGTCCGGCGGCTCGCGGCCCGGGTGGCGGGGCAGGCGCACGAGGCGGCCCGTCGCTGCCTGGGCCCCGAGCAGGGGGAGCTGGGACGGGAGTCCTTCGAGGAGATCTTCCCGTGGCGCACGGGCTGGGCGTCGGCGGTGCTGACCGAGGGCCTGCTCGTCCCGACGGGCGCGGGCTACCGCTTCGCGCACGAGGAATTCGCGGACTGGCTCCAGGGCAACCACCTGGACCTGGACGTCGCGTTGAACGCGCTGGTGCACCGGTGGCGTGCGGACGCGAGCGTGCTGGAGGACGAAGCCGACGGGGTCGGCGGGAGTGGTGCGGCCGGCGGGGGCGTCGGGGTGCCAGGAGTGGCCGCTTCCATCACGTTCGGCACGGCCGGCACTTCCGCCACGTCGTTCACGCCCACCACGTCATTCGCCTCCGTCAGCGTTCCACAGGCTCGCGCGCCGCGTCAGCGTGCCCGGCGAGGGCGGGCGGCGGGCGACCGCACACGGGTGTCCGAGACCGTGCCCGCGCAGGGCGGAGCGGCTGCCTCCGGCTCCGGCTCCGGCTCGGAGAGTGTGTCCACCGCAGGCCCTGACCCGCTGCCCGTTCCCCGGCACCGGATCGGGCCGGTCATCCAGGCGCTGCTGCTGCTCGGCCGCCAACAGGGCCCCGCCCATCTCGCGCGCCGCCTGGAGAACTTGGTGCACGCGCTCGACGCCCCGTACCCGTACCCGAGCGCGGACGGCGGCGGCCTGGCCTCCCCCCGCCCCCCGGTGGCGGACCCGGCCTGGTGGGCCGCTCACCTGCTCGGCGAGGTGCTCCTCCGGGTGCCGGACAGCCGGCCGTACCTGGGCGTGCTGCGGCTGCTCGCGGAGCGGATCACACTGCGGTCCGTACGGCGTGGCGGATTCGCGCTGAGCGGGGAGTGGGAGGGCGAGGGGGACCGCCCGGCGGAGGGCCCGCCGGAGGACCGTGCGGGAAGCCGCGTGGAAGGCCGGACGCACGGACAGTCCGGTCGGAACGAAGCCGAGCGCGACCTCGGGGGACCGGAGGGCCGTCACCCTCACGACCTCGGCGGGCTGGCCGAGTTCGGGCCGTGGTTCTGGCTGCGGCTGCCGCTGGACCTCGCCGCGCGCCTCGACCTGCTGCGGCTGCTGCTCCCCGCCGACGGGCCGCCGCCCGCCGCCGAGGACGGCCGTGCCGGCCTCGGCGCCCTCGGCGCCGCCGCGACGGGCCGCTTCCTGCCCGCCGTACGGGATCTGCTGTGCGCCGATCCGCGCGAGGTGCAGCCGCTGCTGTGCCGCTGGTTCGCGGACGGACGGCCGTTGCAGGCGGCCAGGCGGGCTTCGGAGGGGGCGGACGCGCCCGATGAGCGTCCGACGGTCGCAGCCGCCGCCCAGGCGCTGCTGTACACCCACCGCCGGCGAGCCGTCGACGACCTCACCGAGGCGCTGGTCGCCGCGGCCCACTCGCGCGCCGACGAACTCCTCACCGCGCTCGCCGAGGACGAGCCGTCCGCGCTCTGCCGCGCCGTGGACCGCTGGGCGCACGACGAGCGGCCCGAGCGGCATGTCGCCGCGGCGGCCTACGGGCCGTGTGTGGCGCCCTGGGTGCGCACCGCCGCCGACCGTGAACTGCTCCGCTACTCCGCCCTCGTATCGCTCGGCCGCGCCGCCGACGCGCCGCTGCACGGAGCGGCGCTGGCCCTGCTCGTACGCGATCCGGCGACCCGCGCCACATACCTGGAGCCCGCGCTGAAGCGGTTCGCGGCGGGCGACCGGCATGTGCCGTCGAGCGCGTTCGCCCCCGCGCTCGACACCCATCCGGAGCCGGTGCTCGCCGTGTTCCGGGCCCGGCTGTACGAAGCGGGCGAGGGCTCGGGCGAGGTGCTGCGGACCCTCGCGGAGGTGACCGCCCCGGCGCTGGCCAGGCGGGCCGCCATGCTCGTCCGCGAACACGTCACGCACCGCCCCGAAGGCGCCGGGCACGCCGCCGCGTTCGTCGACCGGCGGCTGGAGCACGGCCCCGAGGCGCGCGCGGTGGTCTTCCCGCTGGTGGTGGATCTGCTGCGGGAGCACCCCTCCCGGGTCCGCCGGGCGCTGGTGCCGGTGCTGGCGGAGCCGGGGACGGCGGTGTCGCGGCCGCTGCGGCAGGAGCTGCTGGAGGTGCTGCTGGAGCGGGAGCAGTACGGGGCGCGGTACGGGGAGCCCCGGCTGCCCGGAGCGCAGGATGCGCAAGGGGCTCACGAGCTCCAGGGGTCGCACGAGGTCCGTAAGGTCCAGAGGGAGTCGGCCGGCCCGGACCTGGACGTCCTCGACGCGCTGCTGCTGGCGGTGGCCGAAGGCGCCGCGCGCCGCCCGGAGGCCCGTACCCGTGACCTGGTGCACCGCACGGGCATGCTGCTCGTCCGCACACCGGAGGGAGCCGCCTGCTTCGACCGTCGGGTGGTGCAGCTGGCGCGGGAGGTGCCCGGTTTCGCGGGGTTGGTACGCGGGTGGCTGGAGTCGGCGCCGGGGGAGTGGGCGGCGGTGGTCGGGCCGAGCGCACTGCGGCAGTGCGAGGTCCTGGCGGGTGTGGCGCGCCCTGCGCGGCGGTCCGGGGCGGGTCCCGCCTATGCCGATGCGAGCGGCGGGCGCACGGCATGGCAGTCTTAGACCTGCGTAATCGACACACAAGAGTTCGGGCGAGGAGCGGGCACAGTGCAACGCTGGCGTGGCTTGGAGGACATCCCCGATGACTGGGGACGCAGCGTCGTCACCATCGGCTCCTACGACGGCGTGCACCGCGGTCACCAATTGATCATCGGGCAGGCGGTGGCCCGCGCGCGTGAGCTGGGCGTGCCCGCGGTCGTGGTCACCTTCGACCCGCACCCCAGCGAGGTCGTGCGGCCGGGCAGCCACCCGCCGCTGCTCGCCGCGCATCACCGGCGCGCGGAGCTGATGGCCGAGCTGGGCGTGGACGCGCTGCTGATCCTGCCGTTCACGACCGAGTTCTCGAAGCTCTCACCCGGCGACTTCGTGGTGAAGGTGCTGGTCGACAAGTTGCACGCGCGTCTCGTCGTCGAGGGCCCCAACTTCCGTTTCGGGCACAAGGCCGCGGGCAACGTCGCCTTCCTGACCGAGCTGGGTCCGACGTACGACTACGAGGTCGAGGTCATCGACCTGTACGTACGGGGCGAGGCGGGCGGCGGCGAGCCGTTCTCCTCCACCCTGACCCGGCGGCTGGTCGCCGAAGGCGACATCGCGGGCGCGATGGAGATCCTGGGCCGGCCTCACCGGGTCGAGGGCGTCGTGGTGCGCGGAGCGCAGCGCGGACGCGAACTCGGCTACCCGACCGCCAACGTGGAGACGCTCCCGCACACCGCGATCCCGGCCGACGGCGTGTACGCCGGCTGGCTGACCGTCGACGGCGAGGCGATGCCCGCGGCGATCTCGGTGGGCACCAACCCGCAGTTCGACGGCACCGCGCGGACCGTCGAGGCGTACGCGATCGACCGGGTGGGCCTGGATCTGTACGGGCTGCACGTCGCGGTGGACTTCCTCGCGTATCTGCGCGGGATGGAGAAATTCGACTCGATCGAGACGCTGTTGGAAGCCATCGCGGATGACGTCAAGCGGTCCAGCGCGCTGGTCGAGGCGTACGGGAAGCCGTAGCGCTGCCGCCATTGCACGCGTGACGACGCGGTAGACGCACGTAGACGCACGAAGGGCTCGCACCGTTGGGACGGTGCGAGCCCTTTCGCGCTCGGGCGGTGCGGCGACCGTTACTGCTGGTACGGCGGCGGCTGCCCGCCCTCGGCCGACCTGTCGGGCTGCTGCGGCCAGGCCTGGCCCGGCTGCGGCGGCTGCGCGGGCTGCTGGTGCTGTGGCCAGCCCGGCGGCACCGGACCCTGCTGGCCGGGCTGCTGGCCCGGGTAGCCCTGCTGACCCGGCTGGGGCGGCGCTCCGGCCGGGCTGGGGGCGGACTGCGCCTGGGACGCGTCCGAGGGCTGCCACCCCTGCTGCACACCGGGCTGCGGCTGCTGCGGCGTCGGGGCCTGGGGCTGGGCCTGCGGGTAGCCCTGCTGCTGCGGTTGCGGGGGCTGCTGCTGGGGGTAGTACGGCTGCTGGGGCTGCTGCGGCAGCGGTTGGCCCGTCTGCGGGTCGAAGCCCTGCTGGACGTACGGGCCGCCGGGCTGCTGACCGCCCTGCCACTGCTCCTGCCGGCCAGGCTGCTGCTCCTGGTAGCCCTGCTGGCCGGGCAGCGGCGGGGCCGCCTGCGGGGGCGGGTTGCCGTCCATCGTCCACAGACCCTGCTGCTGCTGGGCGCGTGAGAAGTCCTCGGCGACCAGGGCGGACAGGTTGAAGTACGACTCGCGGGTCTTGGGCCGCATCATGTCGAGATCGACTTCCGCGCCGGCCGACAGGTGCTCGTCGAAGGGCACCACGATGACACCGCGGCAGCGGGTCTCGAAGTGCTGCACGATGTCCTCGATCTTGATCATCTTCGCGGTCTCGCGGACGCCCGAGACGACCGTGATGCTGCGCTGCACCAGATCCGCGTAGCCGTGCGCGGACAGCCAGTCGAGCGTGGTGCTGGCGCTGCTCGCACCGTCCACGGACGGCGTCGAGACGATGATCAGCTGGTCGGCGAGGTCGAGGACGCCGCGCATCGCGCTGTAGAGCAGACCGGTGCCCGAGTCGGTGAGGATGATCGGGTACTGCTTGCCCAGGACGTCGATCGCGCGGCGGTAGTCCTCGTCGTTGAAGGTCGTGGAGACCGCCGGGTCCACGTCGTTGGCGATGATCTCCAGACCGGAGGGCGCCTGCGAGGTGAAGCGGCGGATGTCCATGTAGCTGTGCAGGTGCGGGATCGAGTGCACCAGGTCGCGGATGGTGGCGCCGGTCTCGCGGCGCACCCGGCGGCCGAGCGTGCCGGCGTCGGGGTTGGCGTCGATCGCGAGGATCTTGTCCTGGCGTTCGGTGGCGAGCGTCGCCCCGAGCGCGGTGGTCGTCGTGGTCTTGCCGACACCGCCCTTGAGGCTGATCACGGCGATGCGGTAGCAGGACAGCACGGGCGTGCGGATCAGTTCGAGTTTCCGCTGCCGCTCCGCCTCGGCCGCCTTGCCGCCGATCTTGAAGCGCGAACCGGGGCCGTTGCCCTGATTCTTGGGCTTCTGCTTGCCCCGCAGCAGCCGGTCGGAGGACAGCTCGACGGCGGCCGTGTAGCCGAGCGGCGCACCGGGCACCGAGCGCTGGCGCTGATCGGGCGGGACGGCGGGCCATCCGCCGGAGCGGGGGTCGACCGGACCGGACTGCCCGGACTGCGCGGGCTGCGGCTCCGGTGCGGCGGCGGGTGCGCCCGCCTGCGGGTAGCCGTAACCGGGTTGCGGCATGGCCGGGTTGGGGTCGCCGGGGTTGGGGCCGGACGGGTAGGGCGCGGCTTGGTTCGGGGCGGCCGGTTGCTGTCCCGGTTGCTGCGCCGACGTCGGCGGCAAGGGCTGCCCGGGGTACGGGTGGCCTCCGGGCTGGGGAGCCCAGGGGGCGGCCGGGACGGCGTCGCTCGGCTGCGGGTAGCCGTAGCCGGGCTGCGCGTTGGGGTGGTCCGCCAGGGGGTAGCCGTAGCCGGCCTGTGCGTTGGCGTGGTCCGGAGCTGGTGCGGGGGGCGCAGCCGGGGCGGGAGCCGGCGCGGGGAAGCCGGGAGTGCCGGGAGTGCCGGGCGGCGGGAAGCCCTGGCCGCCTTGCCGGTCCGGAGCGCCGGGCCCTGCGGGCTGCTGGCCGGAGGCGTAGGGGGCGGAGGGGTACGGCCCGGGGGCGTACGGGGCGGGCTGGTCGGCGGCCTGCGGGGACCAGGGCGCGCCGGGGGCGGGAGGCGCGGCAGGGGTACCGGGAGCGCGGGCAGCGTGCGCCTGCGGGGAGCCGGAACCGGCCTGCGGGGGCGCGGAGGCAGCGGGCTGCTGCGCGACGGGCTGCTGCCCGGCGGGCGGTTGCGCGGCGGGCGGTTGCGCGGCGGGCGGGAAC
>NZ_JAYMZR010000130.1:0-16152 GCF_035828615.1 Streptomyces sp. H27-D2
AGGAACCACAAGCAGAACGAAATGTCCTGCCCGGGGTGTTTAAGTCTGGCGTTGACTTTTGGCACGCTGTTGAGTTCTCAAGGAACAAACGCTTCCTTCAACCCTGTTTCACCAGGCTCTCCGGGCGTCTCGTTCGGTGTTCCACCACACTATCAGGCCGAATTTCGCTTTCGAACCACGATCCGTTGTGAGTACGCAGGATCAAGCCCGAAAGGTGAATCAGGATTTGATAGGTGCTGCCCTCGTCGTGTCCGCAGAAACTGCGTCCTCTTGACCGGGGCAGGTGTCAGACAGTACAGCTCCGACCAGGTCGAGGCAAATCGATTCGGCGGCCCCGACACCGCCGCGGACGGCCTCGTGGGGCGGAATCCTCAGTTCCTATGACTTACGCTTCTGATCGGTACGCCGTCCTGGACAGGTAGTGACGGCGGCTGATAAATCACCGCCCCTGGGAGGCTTCCCATGACCACCGTGACGTCCCCGCTCACCGGACGCGCCATCGGACTCGCGGCAGTGCCCGACCCGGTCTTCTCCGGCGCGATGGTCGGCCCCGGCACCGCCATCGACCCGGTGCGCGAGCCCTCGACGGCAGTAGCGCCGGTCGACGGCATCATCGTCTCGCTTCACCCGCACGCGTTCGTCGTCGTCGACGATCAGGGGCACGGTGTGCTGACGCACCTGGGCATCGACACCGTGCAGCTCAACGGCGAGGGCTTCGAACTCCTCGTCAACAAGGGCGACACCGTTCGACGCGGCGACCCCGTCGTCCGCTGGAACCCGGTAGCCGTCGAGGCGGCCGGCAAGTCCCCGATCTGCCCGATCGTGGCACTCGAAGCCACCGCTGAGTCTCTTGCCGATCTGCGCGAGGACGGCGACGCGAAGGCCGGAGACGCTCTCTTCACCTGGCAGTGAGTTCCGCGCAGAGTTGATGACGCGTACGACATCCACCGCGGCGGCCTGACCGTCGCATCAATCGGAGACGGGTGAAATGGAGACAACCCTGCGAGGCGTCGGCGTGAGCCACGGAGTGGCGATCGGCGAGGTGCGGCACATGGGGACGGCTGTGCTGGAACCGCCGGCCAAGCAGATCCCCACGGAGGAGGCGCCGCGTGAACAAGGCCGCGCGCGCCAGGCCGTGGAAGCTGTGGCCGCCGACTTGAACGCGCGCGGGCACCTGGCCGGGGGCGAGGCCCAGGCCGTGCTCGAGGCACAGGCCATGATGGCTCAGGACCCGGATCTGATGGCCGACGTCGAGCGTCGCATCGCGGTCGGCAGCACAGCCGAGCGCGCGGTATACGACGCCTTCGACTCCTACCGGACGCTGCTGGCAGGCGCCGGCGAGTACCTGGCCGGCCGGGTCGCCGACCTCGACGACGTGCGGAATCGTATCGTCGCGCGTCTGTTGGGCGTGCCGATGCCGGGTGTGCCGGACAGCGACGAGCCGTATGTGCTGATCGCGCGGGACCTCGCTCCCGCCGACACCGCGCTGTTGGACCCGACCTTGGTGCTCGGCTTCGTGACCGAGGAGGGCGGGCCGACGAGCCACAGCGCGATCCTCGCCCGTGCGCTGGGCGTGCCGGCCATCGTCGCGATGCCCGGTGCCGGCGAATTGGCCGAGGGCACCGTCGTAGCGGTGGACGGCAGCACCGGTCAGGTCTTCGTGAACCCGAGCGCCGAGAAGCGCGCTGAGCTGGAAGGCGCTGCTGCCGCCCGCAAGGCCGCGGTCGCGGCCTCGTCCGGTCCGGGTGCGACCTCCGACGGGCACAAGGTGCCGCTGCTCGCCAACGTGGGCGGGCCGGCGGACGTACCCGCCGCGCTTGAAGCGGGCGCCGAGGGCGTCGGGCTGTTCCGCACCGAGTTCCTCTTCCTCGACGACTCCGCGAAGGCGCCGTCGGAGGAGAAGCAGGTCGAGGCGTATCGCAAGGTGCTGGAGGCGTTCCCCGAAGGCCGTGTCGTCGTACGCGTGCTGGACGCGGGCGCGGACAAGCCGTTGGACTTCCTGACGCCCGCCGACGAGCCGAACCCGGCGTTGGGCGTGCGGGGACTGCGGTCCCTGCTGGAGCACCCGCAGGTGCTGCGCACTCAGCTCACCGCGCTCGCCAAGGCCGTCGAGGGGCTGCCCGTCTACCTTGAGGTCATGGCCCCGATGGTGGCGGACCGCACCGACGCGAAGGCGTTCGCCGACGCATGCCGTGAGGCCGGGTTGCAGGCGAAGTTCGGCGCGATGGTGGAGATCCCGTCCGCCGCGCTGCGCGCCCGTTCGATCCTGCAGGAGGTGGAGTTCCTTTCGCTGGGGACCAACGACCTCGCGCAGTACACCTTCGCCGCCGACCGTCAGGTCGGCGCGGTGTCCCGGTTCCAGGACCCCTGGCAGCCCGCGCTGCTCGACCTGGTCGCGCTGTCCGCGGACGCGGCCAAGGCCGAGGGCAAGAGCTGTGGTGTGTGCGGCGAGGCAGCGGCCGATCCGCTGTTGGCCTGTGTGCTGACCGGTCTCGGTGTGACCAGCCTGTCGATGGGCGCAGCCTCCATTCCGTACGTGCGCGCGTCGCTCGCCAAGCACACGCTCGCGCAGTGCGAGCGTGCGGCGGCCGCCGCGCGCGCCGCTGACACCGCCGAGGAAGCGCGCCGCGCCGCGCAGGCGGTGCTTTCCGGGGAGTGACCACCGGTTCGCCGGTTCACCGTTCGAGGCTCCGATGGCCGCACCGCCCCTGGCGGTGCGGCCATCGGGCTTCTCGATCAGCGAGACCGGTCAGGGTGGCCGGTCAGGCTTTCCTGTGGTGATCGTCGGGTGGGGGCAGGTCGATGCCCGCCCGGTACTCGACGTTGGGCTCCGGGGGAATCGGCTCCCCCGTGTCGGCGTCGGTGCAGTAAGCCGTGAAGACCTCTCCTTCCGAGAGGGAGCGCAGCCAGCCCTTGAGCAGCGCCCAGCCGCGGACGACGTCCGGCGACTCCCCCGCGCTGGTGCGCAGCACCAGGCCGCCGGGGCTGTCCGCCGCGATGCCTGCCGCCAGCACCGTGCAGAAGACCAGCGCTTCGGCCTCGATCAGCCGCACCAGCCCCGCCGTGCACTCGACGTGCAGGACCGCGAGCAGCGGGGCGTCGCCCGCCGGAACGCTGCAGACGAGGTGGTGGCTGCCCGATCCCACAGCGTCGATGAGCGCGCGCAGTGCCTGGGAAGCCAGGTTGAAGGACGCGTGGCCCAGATCCTCGCCGCAGTCGGCGCAGGCGCCGGAGCGGGCGAGCACTTCTGTGGCGTAGTCCCAGGTGGCCTGGCGTTCCGCTTCCTCGATCAGCAGCGGGACGAGTCGGCCGATGGGCTGGCCCCGGTAGGGGACGGCCGCGCCGGTGGCGGCCGTCTCGGCGGTGTAGCGGGTACGGCCGGCCGCCGTGTCGGGGTCGATGCCGGCGTCGGAGCAGAACTCCTCATAGTCGACCGGGTCGAAGAGGGCGACAGTGGTGTGCACGCCCTGAGCGCCGAGCGACCGCAGCAGTCCGTCCACTTGCCGCAGGGACGCGCCGTGGTCGCGGAAGGAGAAGCTCGCGTAGCGCCGCATCACCGCGAAGTCCTCCGCGTCGGCCAGCACGGCTACCGTGCTGGGCACTTCCCGGCGCAGCCTGCGCCGGGCGCTGGGTTGCTGCGAGTGCTTGCGGTGGCTCTGTTGGCCGCGGCGCTTCTGTTGCTTGTGGTGCCTGTGTTGCTTCTGGCCGTTCCTGGTCTGTGCCATGACTCCCCCTCAGCACATCCGAACATTGCTCACTCACCGTAACCGAGGGCACTGACAACGGAGGGTGACGAGCATGCCGAGGGGTGCCGGGCCGGATCAGGCGGGGCGGTCCTGGGTCTTGCGCTCCCGGGCGAGGGCTTCGTAGAAGTGCAGCAGCTCGATGTTGTCGACGGAGCCGGGATTGACGGCCTTGGCCAGCGGGGTGCCCTGGAGCAGGCGTTTGACCGGGACCTCGATGCGCTTGCCGGTGAGCGTGTGCGGGATGCCGGGCACTTCGATCACTTCGTCGGGGACATGGCGCGGTGAGAGCTGCTCGCGGATGATCCGCTTGATGCCGGCGCGCAGCGCGTCGTCGAGCGCGGCGCCTTCGGCGAGGTGCACGAAGAGCGGCATCCAGTAGCCGCCGTCGGGCAGCTCGAGGCCGATGACGAGGGACTCGCGGATTTCGGGGAGCCGCTCGACGGCCTCGTAGATGTCGGCGGAGCCCATCCGGACGCCCTGACGAGTGAGTGTGGAGTCGGAGCGGCCATGGATGACGACGGTGCCGCGCGAGCTGATGGTGATCCAGTCGCCGTGCCGCCAGACGCCGGGGAACATCTCGAAGTAGCTCTCGCGGTAGCGGTCGCCGTCCGGGTCGTTCCAGAAGCGGATCGGCATGGACGGCATGGGGTTGGTGACGACCAGCTCGCCGACTTCTCCGATGACCGGCTTGCCGTTCGGGTCCCATGCCTGGAGGTCGGTTCCCAGGCAGGCGGCCTGGAGCTCGCCGATGTGCACCGGGAGGGTGGGGACGGCGCCGGCGAAGCAGCTGCAGACGTCGGTGCCGCCGCTGACGGAGGCGATCCACAGGTCTTCGCCGACGGCGTCGTGCAGCCAGCGGAAGCCGTCGGGCGGGAGCGGGGATCCGGTGGTGGCGACGCACTTGACGCGCGAGAGGTCGAAGTCGCGGCCGGGGTGGACGTCGGCCTTGCGGCAGGCCATGACGTAGGCGGCGGATGTGCCGAAGAGGGTGGCTCCGGTGCGCTCAGCGATCCGCCATTGGGCGGCGGTGTCGGGGTAGCCGGGGCTGCCGTCGTACAGCACCACGGTGGAGCCGACGAGCAGGCCGGAGACGAGGAAGTTCCACATCATCCAGCCGGTGGAGGTGTACCAGAAGAAGCGGTCGTCGGGGCCCAGGTCGCAGTGCAGGGCGAGCTGCTTGAGGTGTTCTACGAGGATCCCGCCCTGGGACTGGACGATGGCTTTGGGCAGGCCGGTGGTACCGGAGGAGTAGAGCACCCACAGCGGGTGGTCGAAGGGGACCTGCTCGAATTCGGGCACGGTGTCCGCTGCTGTGAGGTCCGCCCAGTTCAGGGCGCCGTCGGGAGCGGGGGTGCCGAGCAGCGGGATGTGCACGACCGCGCGCAGGGTGGGCAGCTCACGGCGGAGTTCGGCCACGGTCTCCGTGCGGTCGTGCACCTTGCCGCCGTAGCGGTAGCCGTCGACGGCGAAGAGGATGACGGGCTCGACCTGTTCGAAGCGGTCGAGGACGCTGCGGGCGCCGAAGTCGGGGGCGCAGGAGGTCCAGACGGCGCCGACCGCGGCGGTGGCCAGCAGGGCGACGACGGAGTGCGGGATGTTGGGGAGGTAGCCGCTGACGCGGTCGCCGGGGCGGACGCCGAGGCGGCGCAGCTCGGCGGCGAGGGAGCCCACTCGGCGTCGGAGTTCCGCCCAGCTGACCGGCTCGGGGGCGTTGTCCTCCCCCGTCTCCTCGGTCACGTGGAGGAGGGCCGGCGTCGCGGCGCGGGCCGGGTCCTCGGCGGCGCGCAGGGCGTGTTCGGCGTAGTTGAGGGTCGCGCCGGGGAACCAGCGCGCGCCGGGCATCGCGGGGTCGGCGAGAACGGTGTCGTACGGGGTGCCGAAGCGGACCCCGGACCAGTCCGCCAGGGCCTGCCAGAAGGTCGTCAGCTCGTCCACGGACCAGCGGTGCAGCGCGGCGTAGCTCGCGGCCGGGTCGCCGGGGGTGCCGGCGGGGGCTCCGTACCGTTCGGCCGCCCAGCTCTGGAAGCGCGTGACCTGGGCGTCGGCGATCCGGTCCGGTCCCGGCTGCCAGAGCGGCTCCGGGTTCGGTGCGGGTTGCGATGCGGTGGTCATGATGCGGCTCCCGGACTGTGCGCGTGGTCAGCGTCGGTTCGCGCACGGGCTGGGGTGTGCGCGTGACGCGGCTGAGCAGGACGATGCCATGTGATCGACTCCGGCACCAGGGCGGGCCCCCTATAGCGGGCGCGGCGGCGGTGTGCTCCGGCCACGGGTGAACGGAAGCTGAACGAGCCGCGGATCGGGTGGCCGCGGTGGGAGGGTGAGCGGCATGGACAGGCATGACCTGGTGCGGTGGTTGAAGGTGACGGGTACGGCGCAGGGGCGGCGCTCGGCGCGGTCGGCGTGGCGGCGTCGGCGCGCGGACGCGGTCGGGCTGCCCCGGCGGGGCGCGGAGCGGGCGCGGGTGCCGGGTCCGGCACTGGGTGCGGAGCCGCAGCCGGGGGGTGGGGTGGTGCGGTTCGCGCGGTCGTCGCTGCGGGTGCGGGTGGCGGTCGGGGGCGCGGTGTTCTGCGGCTGGGACGGTGCGGAGCCGGAGCCGTCGTACGCGCTGGCCGGCCCGTGCCCCGAGGCGGACGCGCGGGCGGTGCTGGAGCCGGACACGGACGGCGGCTGGCGGGTGGTGTCCGAGCGGTTGCTGGTCGCGGTGTCCCGGCACGGGGCGGTGGAGGTGCGTACGCCGGGCGGTCTGGTGCTGCGGCGCGACCTGCCGCCGCGGTGGTGGGAGCCGGTGTCCGGGGATTCGGGAGGGCGCGCGGAGGGTGCGAGGGGCGCGGAGACCGAGACGGGCGCGGGCGGGGCGGATGAGCGCGGTGCGCCGGAGCGCGGGGCGGGCGAAGGGGGCGCGTCCTCGGTCGGCGCGCGCTGGGTGCAGCGGTCGGAGGTGGCGGCGGACGCTCGCTTCTTCGGCCTCGGCGGCCGGGCGTCCGGCCCACGGCTGCGGGACGGTTCGTACCGGCTGTGGAACACCGATCCGGGCGGCGCCGTCGAGCCCGGGGACGATCCGCTGTACATCACGATGCCGGTGCAGCTGGTGGTGGCGGACGCGGGCACCCACCTGGTGTTCCACGACAACCCGTGGGACGGCCGGGTGCGGCTGCGCGAGGGCGAGGAGGGCGCGGGCTCCGGGCACGACCGGCCCGGGACCTGTGAGCTGCGGATGGACGGCGGGCCGCTGCGCTATTGGGTGGTGGCCGGTACGCCGGCGCGCGTGCTGCACGGCTGGACGGCGCTCACCGGCTCGCCCGCGCTCCCCCCGCGCTGGGCGCTGGGCCACCATCACGCGCGCTGGGGGTTCGGCAGCGCGGACGAGGTCCGGCGGGTGGTGGCGGGCTACCGGGAGCGGGGGCTGCCACTGTCGGCCGTCCATCTGGACATCGACCACTTCAGGGACCACCGGGTCTTCACGGTCGACACCGATCGCTTCCCGGATCTGCCGGGGCTAGCCGCCGAGCTGCGCGCCGACGGGGTCCGGCTGGTGTCGATCATCGATCCGGGGGTGAAGGCGGAGCCGGGCGAGGCGGTGTACGACAGCGGCTCGGCCGTCGGCGCGTTCGTACGGGACGCCCGGGGGCGCGAGGTGCGGGGCGTGGTGTGGCCGGGCGAGGCGGTCTTCCCCGATTTCACCGATCCGCGGGTGCGCAAGTGGTGGGGCGAGCTGTACGCGGAGCGGCTGGCGCAGGGGTTCTCCGGGGTGTGGCACGACATGAACGAGCCGGTGTCCTTCGCGGCCTTCGGTGAGCCCACGCTGCCGCGCTCGGCCCGGCACGTCCTGGAGGGCAGGGGCGGTGACCACCGGGAGGCGCACAACGTCTACGCGCTGACCATGGCACGGGCCGGTTACGAGGGGCTGCGCGAACTGCGGCCCCAGGAGCGCCCGTTCCTGTTCTCCCGCTCGGGCTGGGCCGGGATGCAGAGGTACGGAGGCTCCTGGTCCGGCGACCTGACGACCGGTTGGCCGGGGCTGCGGGCCTCGTTGTCGCTGGTCATGGGGCTCGGGTTGTGCGGGGTGCCGTACTCGGGCCCGGACACCGGCGGGTTCACCGGCTCGCCGTCGCCCGAGCTGTACCTGCGGTGGTTCCAGCTCGCCTCCTGGTTCCCGCTGTTCCGGACGCATTCGGCGATCTGGGCGGGACGGCGGGAGCCCTGGGAGTTCGGGCCGGAGGTCCTGGAGCACGCGGCCGGCGCGCTGCGCGAGCGCGAGCGCCTGATGCCGTACTTCGAGACGCTCGCCCGGCTCGCACAGCTGACCGGCGCTCCGTATGTGCGCCCGCTGTGGTGGAGTGCGCCGCGCGACCGCGCGCTGCGGGACTGCGAGGACGCGTTTCTGCTGGGGGACGCGCTGCTCGTCGCGCCCGTACTGCGGCGCGGCGGGACGCGGCGGGCGGTGCGGCTGCCGCGCGGGCGCTGGTACGACACCACGACGGGGACCGCGTACGAGGGCCCGGGGCAGGTGCTGTTGGACGCGCCGCTCTCGCGCATCCCGGTGCTGGCGCGGGCCGGTGCGGTGTTTCCCGTCACCGGGCCGGACGGCGGGGTGGAACTGGAGGTGTGGGCCCCGGCCCCGGGGCGTACGGGCAGCGGGCTGGTCATGGCCGGGGGCGGCGACGGCTGGGAGCGGCCGACGCTGGAGCGGTTCAACTCACGGCTGACGGACGGCCGGGTCGTCGTGGAGCGGCAGGGGGCGGACGAGGTGGGCTACCCGGTGCGGGTTCGGGGAGCGGCCGGATCCCCGTAAGGAGCGGGAACAGTGCGGCGGCGCCCTTCCCTCGCGGTCGTCCCAGCTGATAGATGAGTGAGCCATGCCGACTACCGCTGCCACTGTACGTACCCGGGCCCGCTTGTTGATCTCCGGCGTGTGCGCCGCGCTGCTCGCCACCGCCGTCCTCACCCCGGACGCGCAGGCGACCGAGCCGGTCCGGGCCGCACCGGAGCCCAGGGCTCCCAAGGAGTTCGTCGCGCTGCGCGCTGTGGACCCGACGATCCTCCAGGAGATCCGCTACTTCACCGCGCACAACTTCATGGGCGAACGGGTCGACGGCTACCGCCGGCCGATGTGCATCCTGACCAGGCCCGCGGCGCGCGCTCTGCACCGCGCGCAGGTGTCGTTCCTCCAGCGGGGCTATTCGCTGAAGGTCTACGACTGCTATCGGCCGCAGCGCGCCGTGAACCACTTCGTGGCGTGGGCGAAGGATCTCGACGACGAGCGGATGAAGCGGGAGTTCTATCCGAGGGTCGACAAGTCGAGGCTGTTCGAGGACGGCTACATCGCCGAGAAGTCCGGTCACAGCCGCGGCAGCACGCTCGACGTGACGCTGGTGAAGCTGCCCGCGAAGCCCACGCGGCCGTATGAGCCCGGGGAGCCGCAGGCGCCCTGCTTCGCGCCTGAGGGCCGGCGTTTCCCCGACAACTCGATCGACATGGGGACCGGCTACGACTGCTTCGACACGCTGTCGCACACCCTCGATCCGCGTATCCGGGGCAAGCAATTGCGCAACCGGCTGTTGCTCAAGAGCACCTTGGACGGGCTGGGGTTCGTCAACCTGGCCGAGGAGTGGTGGCACTACACCTTCAAGCCGGAGACGTTCCCGGACACGTACTTCGACTTCCCGGTGTCCCGCCGGTCGCTGTCCGGCCACCCGGCCCGTCGCTGATGGAGCCGGGCGCGCGGACCGCCTCGCGCGCCCCCTCGCCGCGCCGTGGCGGTTCGGGCCGCAGTGGTTCTGGCCGCGGTTAAGCCGCAGTCATTCGGGCCGGGGTACGGGACCACCCCCGTGGGTTCCGTGCCCCCGGCCCTGCTGTTGTGGACGCGGCTGCGCCCGTTCCGGTTCAGCGCTTCGGTCATGGATCTCGCGGACCCGGCCGGTCGCGCCGAGATCGCTGACGAGAAGGTCTGCTCGGCCAGGAGGTGCTGACAGCGTCCGGGGGCGGCGCTAGCGTGCGGGCATGGCTACTCACGAGTTCGCTTCCTACGAGGAGTTCTGGCCCTACTACGTCGCGATGCACTCGAAGGCCGCGACGCGCTGGCTGCATCTGACCGGCACGCTGACCGGCCTGGCCGTCTCCGTGTACGGCCTGTTGCGCGGGCGCCGCCGGCTGCTGCTCGGGCTGCCGCTGATCGGCTACGGCACCGCGTGGCCCGCGCACTTCTTCATCGAGGGCAACAATCCGGCGAGTTTCGGGCATCCGGGATGGTCGCTGCGCGGCGACGCGCAGATGATCCGGACGATGCTCGCCGGGCGGGACGCGGAGCTGGCCGAAACCGCACGGAAGTGGCTCGCCGAGAACGGTGAGGTGTGACAGCCGAAGCCCTCGATGATCCCGGCTGCCGTTGCTGTCCACGACCTTGACGCTCCATCAGTGCCGGTGAACACTTCCGGATGTCAGTCGACACCGCCGTTCCTCGGCACCCCCGGCCGCGCCCCTCACAGGGGCGGAACCAATGCGCCGGCATGCGGGAACGCACCCTGCACGGAGGACCGGGGCGAGCGCCCCGGGCGAGGGCCAAGGAGACACAATGGAATATTCCAACGGGGATATCTTCGTCGGTGAGATCATCGGCACCGCGATTCTGATCCTGTTCGGCGCGGGCGTCTGCGCCGCCGTCACCCTGAACCATTCGAAAGCGAAGGCGTCCGGGTGGGTGGTCATCGCCTTCGGATGGGGCTTCGGCGTCCTCGCCGGGGCGTACACCGCGGGGCCGCTGTCCGGCGGCCACCTCAACCCGGCAGTCACCGTGGGCATCGCCATCGACACCGGCGACTGGGACAAGGTGCCGCTCTACATCGCGGGCCAGATGGTCGGCGCCGTACTCGGCGCGGTACTCGCCTGGCTGGTCTACTACGCACAGTTCGGCGCCAACGAGGAGCCGACACTCGGCATCTTCTCGACCATCCCGGAGATCCGCAATCCGGTGGCGAACCTCATGACGGAGATCATCGCGACGATCGCGCTGGTGCTCCCGATCCTGGCCTTCGGACTCACCAAGGGACTCGGCGAGTCCGGCACCCAGGCGCTGATCGTCTCCTTCCTGGTGGTCGGCATCGGCCTCTCGCTCGGCGGGCCGACCGGCTACGCCATCAACCCGGCCCGCGACCTGGGCCCGCGCATCGTGCACGCTCTGCTGCCCATCCCGAACAAGGGCAGCTCCGAGTGGACCTACTCCTGGGTACCGGTTGCCGGTCCGCTGATCGGCGCGGTGTTGTCCGGTCTCATCTTCAACGCAGCATTCTGAGCAGATCCGAGTAAGGAGACGCCGGCATGGAAGCCACGACGGACAAATACGTCGCCGCGATCGACCAGGGCACCACGTCCAGTCGCTGCATCATCTTCAATCACGACGGCGCCATCGTCGCCGTCGACCAGCGCGAACACCGCCAGATCTTCCCGAAACCGGGCTGGGTGGAGCACGACGCCACCGAGATCTGGTCCAAGGTGCAGGCCGTGGTGGCCGGCGCGGTCGCCAAGGCGGGCCTGCGCCCCGAGCAGCTCAGCGCGCTCGGCATCACCAACCAGCGCGAGACGACCGTGCTGTGGGACCGGGCCACCGGCAAGCCGGTGCACAACGCGGTCGTGTGGCAGGACACCCGCACCGCCGCGCTCTGCAAGGAACTGGGCGGGGAGATCGGCCAGGATCGCTTCCGGGACATCACCGGACTGCCGCTCGCGAGCTACTTCTCCGGGCCCAAGGCGGTCTGGCTGCTCGACAACGTGCCGGGGCTGCGCCGCCGCGCCGAGAACGGCGAGATCGCCTTCGGCACCATCGACTCCTGGCTGATCTGGAACCTCACCGGCGGGATCGACGGCGGGGTGCACGTCACGGACGTCACCAACGCCTCGCGCACCCTGCTGATGAACCTGGAGACCCTCCAGTGGGATCAGGCCATCCTGGACGCGATGAACCTGCCCGCGGCGATCCTGCCGGAGATCAAGTCCTCCTCCGAGGTGTACGGAACGGCCGTCGGCCAGCTCGGCGGGGTGCCGGTGGCCTCCGCGCTGGGCGACCAGCAGTCGGCGATCTTCGGCCAGACCTGCTTCGGCGTCGGCGAGGCCAAGAACACCTACGGGACCGGCAGTTTCCTGCTGCTCAACACCGGCAACCGGCCGGTGGCCTCCAAGAACGGGCTGATCACCACCGTCGGCTACCAGCTCGGCGGCCAGCAGCCGGTCTACTGCCTGGAGGGCTCGATCGCGATCACCGGCGCCCTGGTGCAGTGGTTCCGCGACCAGCTGGGCATCATCAAGAGCGCCGACGAGATCGAGACCCTCGCGGCGAGCGTCTCGGACAACGGCGGCGCGTACATCGTGCCGGCCTTCTCCGGGCTGTACGCACCGTACTGGCGCTCGGACGCGCGCGGCGTCGTCACCGGCCTGACCCGCTACGTCACCAAGGCGCACCTGGCGCGCGCCGTGCTGGAGGCGACCAGTTGGCAGACGCGTGAGGTCGTCGACGCGATGTACGAGGACTCCGGGGTGCGGATCACCGCGCTGAAGGTGGACGGCGGCATGACCGTCAACAACCTGCTGATGCAGCACCAGGCGGACGTCATCGGGGTGCCGGTGATCCGCCCGGTGGTCGCCGAGACCACCTGCCTGGGCGCGGCCTACGCGGCCGGTCTGGCCACCGGCGTCTGGCAGGACCTGGAGGAGCTCAAGGCGCACTGGAAGCGCGACACCGAGTGGACCCCGCGGATGGGGGCCGAGGAGCGCGAGCGCGAGTACGGGAACTGGCGCAGGGCGGTGGAGCGCAGCTTCGGCTGGGAGCAGGACGCGCCCGCCGCCGACGCCTGAGGGTCCAGTGGGCCGCGGCCCGTACCCCTGACGCCGGGGTACGGGCCGCCATCCGGCCCGTCGTCCCCGGACGGCGGGCCGCGTTCGTCGCCGGCCGCGCGGCAGCGCCGTCATCGGGCTGTCGGGCCGGCGTCACCGTCATCGTCAGGTGGTGACCGGCCGGCGGCGCCCCGCGCCGACCTTCACGGCGTGTTCGACCACCGCGACCAGCACGTCCCGGGCGGAGCCGCGATCGCGCGCGTCGCACCGCACCACCGGCACCCCGGGGTCGAGGTCGAGCGCGTCGCGCAGGGTGTCCTCCGAGTAGAGGTCCGCGCCGTCGAAGCAGTTGACGCCGATGGTGAAGGGGATGCCCCGGCGCTCGAAGTAGTCGACCGCGCCGAAGCAGTCCTCCAGCCGGCGGGTGTCCGCGAGCACCACCGCGCCCAGCGCGCCCAGCGCCAGCTCGTCCCAGAGGAACCAGAAGCGGTCCTGGCCCGGGGTGCCGAAGAGGTACAGCACCAGGTCCTCGCGGAGCGTGATCCGCCCGAAGTCCATGGCGACGGTGGTGGTGGTCTTGCCCTCGACGCCGCCCGTGTCGTCCACCGGACGGCCCGCCTCGCTGAGCAACTCCTCGGTCCGCAGCGGTTTTATCTCGCTCACGGCGCCGACCAGGGTCGTCTTGCCGACCCCGAAGCCGCCCGCGACCAGGATCTTGAGCGTCACCGGCTCGACGGGGGCCTTGCCGCGGCTCCGTTCGGAGCGCCCGAAGACCATCGATCTCTTCTCCTGGATTGCTGTTCATGCAGGTCAGAAGCGTCCATGGCGCTGAGTTGTCAGCGACCAGTCAGCATCGGTCAGGGAACGATACAACGCGGTCGCCGGAGCGCTCCTCGCGGCGTCGAAACGTTCATCGAGGACTGTAGCCGGGACGGCCTTCCCCGCTCCTCCCGGCCCGGCAACAACCGCCGCTGCACGGCTGGTTGGACGCGATCCGGCAGGGCGATCCGACCTAACGCGGCCCCCGCCCGTCGCGCGGGGCCCTCCAGGGGCTCTCAGAGCGCTTCTGCGGGGGCGGCGACGGCCGCGTCATGGCCCTCCACGGTGAACAGGCCGCCCGCCGGGTCGCGAAGCGTCGCCGTCCGCCCGCGCGCGGTGGCCTGCGGGCCCTCCACGACGGTGCCGCCGGCCTCCGCGGCCCTCCGTGCGCAGGCGTCCACGTCATCGACCCGGAAGTGCACCTGCCAGCGCGGCCGGATCTGCGGGGAAGGGGCCGCCTCGACCGCGCCGCCGCGCAGGCCCGCCACCAGCTGGCCGCCGAAGCGCACCATCACCACGTCGTCCTCGTACTGCACGTCCCAGTGGCCGGGCTCGCCGGGGACCCAGTCGAAGACCTCTCCGTAGAAGATCGCCGCGGCGAAGGCGTCCATGGTCCGGAGTTCCAGCCACGCGGGGGCGCTGCCGTTGCCCACGTGCCAGCCCGGCAGCACCTCGCCCTCCCAGAACCCGAACGAGGCCCCGGCCGGGTCGGCGGCGAGGGCCGCGCGGCCCTTGCCGAGCGCGAGGGGCCCGACGGCCACCGTCGCCGACCGCTCCCGGATACGGGCCGCGACGAGGTCGGCGTCGGCGACCGCGAAGTAGGCGGTCCAGGACACCGGGATTCCCATCGTGTGGGCCACCGCGGCGACGCCCGCGACCGGCACGCCGTCGGAGATCGCGACGGAGAAGTCCTCGCCCAGGCTCCCGGCCCGGAATCGCCAGCCCAGCACCGCTCGGTAGAAGTCCTGTGCCGCCTGCATGTCGCGCGTCGTGAGGCTCACCCAGCAGGGTGCGCCCGAGGACGCGGAGGATGTTGACTGCATGGCTCGTCTTGCTCCCATGGGGGCAGCCTTCGTTCCGTACTCGACTCGTTGGCACGCTCTGGTCGCGGGACCCACACGGCCGACGACCATCGAGGATTACCACCTCGGGTCGCCGCCTGCCACTCGGGTCCGTCGGACGCGAGGCGGTATGACCGGGTCTCCGCGCGCGGCGCGGCTCTCGCCCGGTGCGGCTCCCGCCCACCATCATCGCCCGACATCGCCCATGGCGCAGGGGGACACTCCGCGCCCTGCGCGGCCCGCCGCGTCCGCGCGGCCTGCGGCGCGCGGACGCGGGACCGGCTCGTACGGGCCGGCGCGCGCCGGGTGGAGCCGCCTTGACGCCCCCGGTCGCGCCCCTTCCGCGCCGGTGCGGGCCCGGCGGTGTCCGTCTGCGCTCGCGCGTGCCTGTCTGTGCCCGCCTGTGCGGAAACGGCCGCGGCGCGGCTCCCGGCGCGCGCCCGCGAGCCGTCGCTCAGAGCGCCCGCAGGCCCTCGATCACCTCGCGCAGGATGCTCTCGTCCGGCAGCTCCGCCGGCGGCACCGGCCTGCTGACCCGGACCAGCTCCGCGTCCAGCAGATCGCCGATGAGCACCCGCACCACCCCGACCGGGAGGTCGAGCTCGGCCGCGAGTTCGGCGACCGACTGCGGCAGCGCCCGGCTCAGATCGACGATGTCGAGGTGCTCCGGTGACAGCGTCTGGTCGACCGTGATCCGGCCGATTCCGCCGCCGGGCAGGTCGGGCCCGTCCTCGGCGACGACCATCGCGATCAGGTCGAGCTTCTCCTTGGCCGCGCTGCGGGTACGCCCGCGTGTCATGGCGTACGGCCGAACCACCGGCCCGGCCGCATCGTCGAACCAGCGCGTCGACTGCCCGCTGTCCCCCGTCATGTCACCCCCGGTCATCCGGACCCATCACCCTCCAGCAGGCTGCCCGGACCGCGGCGCGGTGCCCAGGTGCGTGCCCACGCGCTTGACCAGCAGCGTCATCTCGTACGCCACCTGCCCGACGTCCGAGTCGGCGTCGGTCAGCACCGCGAGGCAACTGCCGTCGCCCGCCGCGGTGACGAACAGGAACGCCTCGTCGAGTTCGACGAGGGTCTGGCGGACCCTGCCCGCCTCGAAGTGCCGGCCCACGCCCTTGGCGAGGCTGTGGAAGCCGGAGGCGACCGCCGCGAGGTGTTCGCTGTCCTCGCGGGTGAGGTCCTTGGACGCGCCCGTCGCCAAACCGTCCCCGGAGAGCACGAGCGCCTTGCGGATGCTGCCCACCCGGTCGACCAGTTCGTCGAGGAGCCAGTTCAGCTCGCCCGACCCCTTCGACGAGGTGTTGCGTGCTGCTGCCTGCGGTGCGGTCATCGACCGTCCCCCTCCGATGTGGTTCCTGGTGCCGTGCGTCCCGTGTCTTCGGGGTCGGCCGCTTCCTGCTGCCGCCCACGCTGCCAACCGCGCTGTACCGAGGCCATCCTGGCCCGTACTTCTTCGGCGTCGCGCTCGGGCTCCGGTTCCGCCGCCTTTCGTTCCGCCTCCGCGGTGGGCTCGGCCTTCAACTGCGGGGCGAGGTTGGCCTGCCGGACGCGCCGGGGCAGCCCGCCCGGGCCCGCCGCGGGCTTCCTGTCGGGCCGGGGCCTGCTCTCGCGCTCCTCGGCCGCCGCGGACTCCCGGGACGACTCGGCGTCGGAGCCGCCGGAGCTCTCGGCGCCCCGGCCCCCGACCGAGCGTCCGT
>NZ_JAYMZR010000131.1:0-16142 GCF_035828615.1 Streptomyces sp. H27-D2
GAACCACGCCTCGGACACGCCCAGCACCCGGCAGGCAACGGTGTGCGCAACACCGTGCTCGGTCCTCTGGTTCCCGATGAAGGCGACCAGCGCCTCCGGCTCGTTCTCGGTCACTTCACCCAGAGGAGTAGGGTCGGCCCGGGACGCGGTGCTGGCCTTTCGACCAGACCGTTTCCCCGGGCCGTCCTCTGCACCCGCCGTGCCCGTTCCCGAGCAACGGGCGCTCCACAAGCCCCGGTTGGACGGCGTTCTTCAGCCGTTGCTGGGCCACGGAGAGGGAATCTTCGTGCCCCGGTAGAGGTAGCGAATCGTCTGCACCCGCGCGGGGTCGAACAGACGCACCTCGTCCGTGACGGGCCACCAGCGTCCACCGCAGTTGCGGCGGCGCAGTTCCTTCCAGTTGCTCCGGCGGAACTTTCGACGCAGCCACTTGATGACCCGCTGCCAGACGAAATGGCGTAGATAGCGGAAAGTGGCGTGCGAGACGCCGAAGCGGAAGTAGGCGGTCCAGCCCCTGAGCACCCGGTTGAGGCGGTGCAGCAGGGCCTCCAGCGGCAAATTGGTGTCCTGTCGGCATGCCGCTCGCACCTTGTCCTTGACCGACCCGAGGGCCTTCTTGGACGGGTAGGTGTAGACGTAGTACCGATTGGTGCCCTTCTTCCGGTGACGCTGGAGGCGCCAGCCGAGGAAGTCCAGGCCCTCGTCGATGTGCGTGATCTTCGTCTTCTCCGGCGACAGGCGAAGGCCCATCGGGGAGAGGACCTCAGCTACCCAGTCACGGATGGCTATCGCATCCTCGCGGGTCCCGGCGACGAGCACGAGAAATTCGTCCGCATACCGGCAGATCCGGTAGTTGGGCTTGCCCGTTGCCCGCCGATGAGCCCTGCGGCTCCGGGTGGTCATCGGTCCTCCCGGTCCCTCCGCGATCGCCTCGTCCAGTACAGACAGGGCGATATTGGAGATCACGGGCGACAAGATCCCGCCTTGTGGTGCACCAGCTCTGGACTCCTTCAGGCCGGATTCCTCGGTGAGGATCCCGGCTTTGAGGAACGCCTTCACCAGATCCATGACGCGTTTGTCTCCGGCCCGGTCCCGCATCCGTGTCAGAACGGGTGTGTGCCCGATGTTGTCGAAGCAGCCTTCGATGTCACCCTCGACCACCCACTCATAGGAGCGGGAGACCAGATGGTGACTCTCGGCGATCGCATCATGAGCCCGGCGTTTGGGGCGGAACCCGTAGGAACACGGGAGGAAATCCGCCTCGAAGATCGGCTCCAGAACCAGCTTCAAGGACGCCTGCACCACCCGGTCCCGGATCGTGTTGATCCCCAGATAGCGGACCTTGCCGCCAGCCTTGGGAATCCCACGCTGCCGCACCGGAAGGGGCCGGAAAGTACGGGCCTTCAGGTCCGCCCGCAGCTCCGCAAGGAAGCCCACGGAGTCGACGTCCACGAACCGGGTCCCGAGGAGGTCTTCGTGGTCTCCGGCATCTTCAACGACGGCGACCGGGACTATCCCGCGGGCTCCTTCATCCACGCCCCCGCAGGTTCCTCACACATCCCACAGAGCACCACGGGCTGCACACTGTTCGTCTTCTACCCCGAAGGCTAGACCCACCCAAGCGTCGTCGCACCCCCAGTCGTCGCGATGCCGTGCGCCCCTGCCTGACGCCCCGGGCCTTCGTGGGCTGCGAGGTCAGCTTCGGTGCGCCGGCGGGCAATTCCCGTCTTCCGTTCGGTTACCCGCGCCCCGTTGTGGCGCGAACACGCACCGCACTTCGACAAGACCGCTCAGAGCCGCGGAGAGAGTGCCTGGTCCGGTCCGATGGCCGCCAGAACCTTCGGTGCGATCCGGCCGGCGCGGCTACTCGAACCGCGCAGTGTCGCCTGCCCCCCGGCGTACGATCTCAGCGCTGCCGCTGGAGAAGTCGATGACGGTGGTCGGCACGGTGCCGCAGTCGCCCGAGTCGACCACGGCGTCCACCACGTGGTCGAGTCGTTCCTTGATCTCCCAGCCCTGAGTCAGCGGCTCGTCCTCGTCGGGCAGCAGCAGGGTGCTGGAGACCAGCGGCTCACCGAGGTCGGCGAGCAGGGCCTGAGTGACGACATGGTCCGGGATTCGGACTCCGACCGTCTTCTTCTTCGGGTGCATCATCCGGCGCGGCACTTCTTTGGTCGCGGGCAGGATGAAGGTGTAACTGCCGGGCGTCGCTGCCTTGATCGCGCGGAACACGTCGTTGTCAATCTGCACGAACTGGCCCAGCTGCGCGAAGTTCTGACACACGAGGGTGAAGTGGTGACGATCATCGAGGTTCCGGATCGACCGAATCCGGTCAATACCGTCGCGACTGCCCAGCTGGCATCCCAGCGCGAAACAGGAGTCGGTCGGGTAGGCGACGAGCGCGCCGGAGCGGATGCTGTCAGCCACTGTGCTGATGGTGCGCCGCTGAGGGTTCTCGGGGTGCACGTCGAAATACTTCGCCATCCGCTGAGCCTACGTGATCTGGGCGCCGTGCTCGGATGACCAGGACGCCGCCGCGGCGGAGAGGGGGGAGAAGCTGATGCCGGATCGCGAGCCGTCGGCGAGGTCTGTCATGTCCGGCCGCCGCCTCTGAGCGAGGGCCGCAGGGACGGTACGAGGAGCGTGGCGGGGGGAGCCATCAGGTGTTGGACGTTCAAGAACCTGCGGTACAGGTCGGGGTCGTTCGGTATGCGTCGCAGCAGCTTGTGCAGAAACCAGCGGGAGATCGCCGCCCCGGCGGGCGCGGCTCCTGGTGTCCAGCCGAGATCGAGGCTGGAGGACATGTGCCAGGCCAGCCGCACCGTGCGCGCGGAGCGTCGCTGGAAGCGGCCGCAGGCGGACGGCAGACTGCCGTCGTCGAGGGTCCGGGCCAGCAGGAGGGCCTGCAGCGCGCTGACGGTCATGCCGTGTCCGTACAGGGGGTTGAGGGCGCACAGGGCGTCGCCGAGTACGACCAGGCCGCCGGGCCACGGGCGGAGCCGGTCGTAGCGGTTCCACTGGCCGCCGAGTCCGACGTAGCGGTAGATCCGCCCCAGCGGCTCGGCCGTCGCGACCACCTCCCGGATGTGCGGGTTCGCCAGGGAGGCCGCGTAGGCGGCGAACCCCTCGGGGTCGGCGGGGGCCACCATGCCGTCGGCGCCGAACAAGCAGACCAGCCAACGGTCGTCCTCGATCGAGACCGCGGTGCCGCCCCGTCTCACCGTCGGGGCGTGGGTGACCTGCATGGACGCCTGCCAGTCCCGCTCGGGAGCGCGCTCGCGACGGTAGACGCGTGATACGTACGACAGCCTTCCGTCGACCTTGAGCACCTCGGGCCCGGCGCACCTCGCGTCCGACAGCCAGTCGGGGAGCCGGCAGTGGCGCCCAGCGGCGATGACCACCAGGTCGGCGTGGTGAGTGGCGCTCCCGCCGCCCCCTGCGCCGGCCCGTACGCCGGTGACGCGCTCGCGTCCGGGGTCGAGGATCAGCCCCTCGACCCGAGTCCTGTCGAGGAGGGTGACCCCAGGATGCGCCAGGACGCGCCGGCGGATGGAGGCCTCCAGCAGGGGTCGGCTGAAGGTCTGCAGAGGCAGCCCGGTCGGTACCCGTGGGGACCAGCCCGTGGGGTACAGCATCGGGAAATGCCCGAAGTCGCAGACAGGCGCGCCCTTTTCGGACAGCTCGGCGCGCAGGCCGGGAAAGAGCTGCTCAAGGATGTGCGCGCCACGGGCCAGCAGCGCGTGGGGGTGCCGGCTCTGCGGGGTGCCTCTGCGGTGAGTGGGGTACGGGACGATGCCGTCCTGTTCGATGAGCGTCACCTCGCCGAACCGGTCGGCGAGGACGCGGGCCGTGACGAGCCCCGCGTAACCTCCGCCCACGATCACCGCGCGATTCCCCGCCGACGTTGTCATCAGCGGTCCCCTGTGCGTGCGTGCCACATGCCTTCGACGGGGTGCATACCTGCGCTTCACCTCTTGCCGGGGACGCTCGCCGGAGCAGAATGAGCAGCTGCCTTCCACTTGTCCCCAGGGGTATACCCGGGCCACGCCGAGCGGAAAAGTGACGTGCCACTGTGGGCGGGACCGGGTCCGTCCGTGCTCACGCCACGCGCATGATCGGCCGCTTCGCCCAGTAATGCCAGGTCCCCTGGATCGGCCCATGACGTCACGACGGATCGTTGTGTCATCGGCTGGGGTCATCGGCCGGGCTCACTGCCGGGTGATCCGGACCTAGGAGACACCGAGAAGGCCGGCGAGGGGCACCTCGGCCGTGGTCTGCTGCCGACTGACCGCCAGACCATCGCGGCGCAGCATGTCGAGAAGCATCTCGGCTAAGGGCATCACCATGTGCCGTCCCCGGCAGCGTTCGGAGACGTGGCCGAAGGGGAGGTATCCAGGCTGGTCGTCGGGGTCGAGGCCGTCCCAGCGTTCAGGGCGGAACGCGTCGGGGTCCTCCCAGAGGGTGGGGTCGCGGTGGCTGAGCAGCGGTAGCACCAGGACGTCGTCGGACGCGGTGATGCGGGAGTCGAGGGCGGGGTATTCGGGGGATGCGTGCCGCAGGATGTTCCAGGACGGCGGCAGCAGCCGCACGGCCTCGTACAGGATGTTCTGGTTCGGTGTGGCGTCGTCGAAGGGCGATCCGAGCCAGAGCGCGTTGGCGACGAGCGTGGAGATGGTGAAACAGACCGGGGCTGCCGCTCTTCGGTACAGGCCCATGGCGTAGCGGCGGTCGCTGTAGGTCGAGGCGTCGGCGGTCAGGCTGGCGATGTTGGAAACGGGTGTTCCCGGGCGGAGCCCGCCCGGCAGTGCCGCCGCGGTGGCGATGACCGTCCAGGTCAGTTTGGGTGTCAGTTCCAGATTGCGGTCCATGAGGATGCGCAGCCGGTACGGGTCACCGCCGAGGATGAGGTCACGCAGGTAGACGACGACAACCCCTCCTTGCGTCCGGTTTGTCCGGTCGATTTACCTCGACTGGTCACAGTGGTGCTTCCCGCTCAGCTCACGACGTTTCTTCCGCCGCTCGCCGCGCAGTGATCCATCTTGCTCCGCGCAGCGTTGCGTGAAGGTTGCAACGAAGGCTCCGCCTATCCGGAGCGACGGCCGTTGGATCTGCTCGGGGCCGCGTTGCAACCTCCCCGCAACGTTGCGGGGAGCAGGATACGTCCGTGCGTCAGTGGTGGCGGCTCGGAGCAGGAGGCTTTGGACATGGACGGCATCTCGCGGATCGCTCTGTCGCCTGCGGCGGAGCAGTTGATCCGCCAACTGCACGTGATGCACGGGCCGCTGATGTTCCATCAGTCGGGCGGCTGCTGCGACGGCAGTTCGCCGATGTGCTACCCGCGGGGCGAGTTCAGGACCGGCGGATCCGATGTGCTGCTGGCCTCGCTGGAGGTCGAAGGGGTCGGCGAGAGCGTCGACTTCTGGATGTCGGCGGACCAGTTCGCGCTGTGGCGGCACACCCACCTCACGGTGGACGTGGTGCCGGGGCGCGGCAGCGGCTTCTCGCTGGAGGCGCCCGAGGGGGTCCGTTTCCTCATCCGCTCACGGCTGTTCGACGCCGCTGAGCGGGAGTCGCTGGACGGTTGATCGACGACGCCGGCTCGCCCCCGTGGCCACCTGTCCACGCCGGCGGACGGGCCGGGCGGTGGTGGCGGTCGAGCCGGGTGTCAGCCGCTCGCGGCGTCGACCAGGGACAGCGTGTGCAGCCGGTCGGGCGGACCGGGGCGGGCGTAGTACCAGCCTTGGGCCGTGTCGCAGCCCAGTACGCGCAACAGCTCGGCCTGCAAGCCGGTCTCCACGCCCTCGACCGTGACGCTGAGGCCGAGGGTGTGGGCGAGCGAGACGACGCTCTCCACGATCTTCACGTCGACCGGATCGGCCGGGGTGCGCTGCATGCCGCGGGTGAACGAGCGGTCCAGCTTGAGTGTGCTGACGGGCAGTCTGCGCAGGTAGGACAGATTGGAGTAGCCGGTGCCGAAGTCGTCCAGTGCGATGTCCACGCCCAGGTCGGCGAGTTGGCGCAGCGGGCGCAGCGCTTCCTCGTCGGCTCCGATGAAGGCGTTCTCGGTCACCTCCAGGCACAGCGCGCTCGGTTCGAGTCCGGCGTCCTCCAGCACCTTGACGGTCTCGGACACCAGCCCCGGGTAACTGAGCTGGCAGGGCGAGAGGTTGACGTTGACGCGCAGCGGTGAGCCGTCGGCGCTCTCCCGTTGCCAGGCGCAGGCCTGCCGGGCGGCCTGTTCGAGGACCCAGCGGCCGAGCGGGACGATCAGTCCGGTGCTCTCGGCGAGCGGGATGAACTGGTCGGGGCCGAGGACCCCGTGCACCGGGTGGAGCCAGCGTACGAGGGCCTCGGCGCCGCGTACGGTGCCGTCGGAGAGCCGGACCAGCGGTTGGTACTCGATGAAGAACTCGCCGCTGTCCAGCGCGGTGGGCAGGTTGTTGGTGAGGCTGTGCCGGGCGATGGTCCGCGCCTCGGAGTCCGCGTCGCTGAGCGCGTACCGGTTTCCGCCGGCGGATTTGGCCCGGTACATGCTGATGTCCGCGCTGCGCAGCACCTCGGCGGGGTCGAGCAGTCCGGCCGCGCCGTCGACGATGCCGATGCTGCCGCGTACGGACAGCTCGCGCCCGTCGAGGCTGATCGGCTCCTCCAGGGCGGTGAGGATGCGGCGGGCGAGCCCGGTGGTGTCGGTGCGCTCCGGCGGGCCGGTGACCAGGGCGACGAACTCGTCGCCGCCGAGGCGGGCGATGAGCTGGTCGGGGCCGCTGACGCAGCGTTGCAGGGTCTGCGCGACCGCGACGAGCAGTTGGTCGCCGACGGCGTGGCCCAGGCTGTCGTTGACCGCCTTGAACCCGTCCAGGTCGAGGTAGCAGACCCCGAAGTGGGAGGCCCCGCGGTCGGGGTCGAGCGCCTCGTCGAGGCGTTCGAAGAACATGGTGCGGTTGGGCAGGCCGGTGAGGGCGTCGTGGGTCGCCTCGTAGCGCAGCCGTTCGTTGAGCAGCCGCCGCTCGGTGATGTCCTCCATGAGCGCCAGTTGGTACTGCGGGATGCCCGCGGCGTCGCGCAGCAGCGAGACGGTCAGATTGGTCCACAGCGCGCTGCCGTCGTTGCGGTAGTACGCCTTCTCGATCCGGAAGCTGTCCCGTTCGCCGCGGGCCAGTTCCCGCTGCATGCGCCAGGTCTCGGGGCCGTCCTCGGGGTGCACCCAGTCGCTGACGTTGCGGCTGCGCACGTGGTGTTCGAGGCCGCCGAACATCGTGGTCAGGGCTTCGTTGACGTCGAGCACCCGGCCGGCGATGTCGGCGATCCCGATGCCGATGGCGGCGTCCTCGAAGACGGCGCGGAACCGGGCCTGGCTGGTGTGCAGGGCCTTCTCGGCCTCGGTCTGCGCGGTGAGCGCCGCGCGGGACATCGCCTCCTGCTCGGCGCGGGTGCGTTCCTGGAGCGCGCCGGCGAATCCCGCGGCGAGTGAGTGCTGCAGACGCGCGGAACGCCCCCGGATCTCCTCCACCGGGAGGGAGGGTTCGGGGGCGCAGTAGAGCACGAGATAGGAATCGACCACCCCCAGGATGCGGGGCAGCGCCTCGACGTCGGTGCAGTGCGCGCTGACCAGGGCGGCCCCGACCTCGAAGGCGGGTCTGGGGTCGAAGGGGCGCGCGTGCAGGGCGTCGCTGAGATCCCTGGACAGCGGGATCAGATACTCCTCGAACTCCTCGTTCGTCATCGACGTCGCGGTGGAGGGGTAGATGGCCCGGCTCCAGATCCTCGCGAAGCGCCGCAGCCGGTCCGCCCGCTCGTCGCCGGGCTGCTCGTTCTCGTTCGTTCTCGCCCCTGGACTCACGCCTTGAGCCCCACGCCCGCGAAGCCGCTGTAGGACACCGGGTCCCCTCGCTCCGCGTCCGGCCGGTCCGGCCGCCAGTCGGGCATGGAGACCAGGCCCGGCTCGATGATCTCGAATCCGTCGAAGAAGCGCTCGACCTCGGGGCGCGAGCGCATGAGCAGCGGCGAGCCGATCTGCTGGTAGACGCCCTGCACCTGCTCGCCTTCCTCCTGGTTGCGCGGGCCGCCTTCGGTGGAGGCGTGGGTGAGCACCAGGAGACTGCCCGGGGCAAGTGCGTCCCGCAGTTGTGCGACGCACTTCGCCGGCTCGTCCTGGTCCTCCAGGAAGTGCAGTACGGCGACGAGCAGCAGCGCCACCGGCCGGTCCAGGTCCAGCAGCCGGCCGACCTCGGGGCTGCTCAGGATGGTCTCGGGCGAGCGCAGGTCGGCGGCGACGATGCCGCTGTTCTCGTTGTCCCGCAGTACGGCCCGGCTGTGCGCGACGGCGACCGGGTCGTGGTCGACGTAGACCACCCGGGCGTCGGGGTCGGCGGCCTGGGCCACCTCATGGACGTTGCCGAAGGTAGGGATGCCGGAGCCGATGTCGAGGAACTGGTTCACGCCGTTGTCCAGGGCGTGCCGTACGGCGCGGCGCATGAACGCGCGGTTGGCCTGCATGATCTTCGGCAGTCCCGGAAAGGCTTCACCGGCCCTGCGCCCCGCCTCGCGGTCGACCTCGAAGTTGTGCGAACCGCCCAGGTAGTAGTCGTAGATGCGGGACACGCTCGGCACGGACAGGTCTATGCCCTGAGGGGCCCAGGCGGGACGCTCCATCAATACTCTCCAGCTCTCGAAGGCGCGGTGCGGCCATGTTCATGCCGACGTATGGAGCTGAGGCTACTGATCGCTCGATCAAGATAGAACAGCAAATGGAAATCAATCATCCACATCCGGTCATGGACTCTTGTCATCTCCCTTCGCCCTCCGGGCAGTTCCGGGGCAGCCCGGCCATGGCGGCGGAGCCTCCCGGCGTGTTCGCGAGGAGCGCCGCCGCGTCCGGCCGCCGGTCACCCGCCCGGCCGACACCCCCGCTGACCGGGCGGTACGCGGGCTCAGCCGCGCGGGCAGGTCACCAGCCGGCCGCGCACGACGCCCCGCTCCAGCCGGGCCAGCCCTTCGGGCACGTCGGCGAATGGGATCTCCTCGATGATCGGCTCGATCTCGCCCGCCGCGATCAGGTCGTAGACCTCGCGCAGTTCCTCGTTGCTGTCGGAACCGAGTGAACCGCACAGTTCGACGCGCCGGGTGACCAGTTGGTCCGTGGCGAAACTGGTCGTCTGCGCGCCGAGGCCGACCAGCACCACCCGGCCGCGCGGACGCACGGTCTCGATGGCCTCGGCCGTGGTGACGCCCGTCCCGGCGAAGTCGATGATGACCTCGGGCTCCAGGGACTTGAGATCGGCGACGCCGGTGAAACAGTCGCGGGCGCCGAGCTTGCGCGCGTCGTCGAAGGTTCCGGCGTTCACGTCGACGCCGTAGACGACGGCGCCGAGGATGTCCGCGACGCGCACCGCGTTGAGCCCCAGGCCGCCGAGCCCGATGACGCCGATGACCATGCCCGCACGGACCCGCCCCGAGGTCCGCACCGCGTGATAGGCCGTGGTCGTCGAGTCGGTGGCCACGGCGGCGGCCGCGTAGGACACGCCCTCGGGGATCGGGACCAGGCTGGAGGCGTGCGCCACGATCTTCTCGCCATAGCCGCCGTCGACCGCGACCCCGGGCGCGCTGCCCATGAACGACCCGCCAGGCCCCTCGGAGAGGTCCGACACCAGGCCGACGCCGACCCGCTGCCCGATCCGGAAGCCGGTCACCCCCTCGCCGAGCGCGGAGACGGTACCCGCGACCTCATGGCCGAGGGTGATCGGTATGTGGTCCAGCCAGGCCGCGCCGGGGCCGTGGAGTATGTGCAGGTCGGAGTGGCACAGGCCGGCGGCGACGACTTCGACCACAACCCAGCCGGGTTCCGGGGTGGGTTCGGGAACATCGTTGAGTTCGAGAGGTTGCCCCACGCCGACGAACTGCAGAGCCTTCATACCGTACTCCCTTGTGCGGCTGCGGTGTTGCCGCAGTGCGGAAGCTGGCCCGGCCATGAGTGCGCGCCTGATGGACTGTTCCCGGCAGGGCTACCGCTCCCGACAAAGTGATACGCGCAGATCCAACGATACGCAGGTATCAATACAGATCCCAGGGTATCCACAGGCCGGAAACGCACCACCGCGGAGCCGCCCACGCGAAACGATCGGGGGCAGGACGCCGTGAACGAGGCACCAGCGCTGCGACAGACCGGGGGCGAGTCCTCACTGCGCGAACGCAAGAGACAACGGACCCGCGAAGAGCTGTTCGACGCCGCGATGCAGCTCTTCTCCGAGCACGCCTACGCCGAGGTGAGCGTCGAGGAGATCTGCCGGCACGCACTGGCCGGCCGGGCCACCTTCTTTCGGCTGTACGGCACCAAGGCCGGCCTGTTGACCGAGTACAACCGGCGACTCGCGGGGCAGGCCCGCGACGCGGTGGCGCTCGCCCGCCCGCGCACCGCCGCCGCCGAACTGCGGGTGCTGGGCGCGGCGGTGACCAGCGGCTGGGGGCCGGGGCATCCGGCGCTGATCGAGATGGGGCGCGAACTGATCGCCGTCTCCCGGTCGGTCGACGCGGCCGGCGAAGCCTGCCCCGACCTGCTGCGCCTGGTCGCCGACACGCTCGCGCGCGGGCGCGCCTCGGGCGAGTTCGCGCCGGGGCTGCCGGTCGCCTTCCTCGCCTGGGTCACCATCGCGACGATCGCCGGAGCGGCCATCGACTGGTACGACGGGGACGGCCCCCGCGTCCGCGGCGTCGGCGCGGCCGGGGGCCGCGAGCGCTCCGGGCGGCCCGAGCGCGCCGACCGGCCGGACCGGGCCGAGCCACCGGGTCAGGATGGCCGGCCGGAGCCCGAGCCGTTCACCCAAGTGGTCTCGGCCGCACTGGACTTCGTACTGTCCGGCCTGACCCCGCACTGACCCGCCCCTGACCGCCGGCCGCGCGCCAGGACGGCGCGCGCGGTCGCGGGCCGGTCCTGAGCCGGTCGCGGGCCGATCACTGGCCGGTCATGGCCCGTGAATCCTCGGCGGGCATCGACGCCGGACGTTGCGTACCGTACTTTCGGGGCACTCCGCTGCGAATGGGGTCGCAATCCCCACCGCCCACGGCCGAGAGAGGTAGCCATGCCGGACCACCGGACGTCCCCGCCCGCCGGGCCCGCGGGCACAGCGCCCGCCACCGCCGGGCCCGCCGAGCAAGAGCTGCGCGCACTGGACGCCCACTGGCGCGCCGCGAATTATCTGGCCGTCGGCCAGATCTACCTGATGAGCAACCCCCTGCTGGCCGAACCGCTGCGCCCCGCGCACATCAAGCCGAGGCTGCTCGGGCACTGGGGCACCTCCCCCGGCCTCAACCTCGTGCACACCCATCTCAACCGCGTCATCAAGGCGCGCGGGCTGGACGCCGTCTGCGTCTGGGGGCCGGGACACGGCGGGCCCGCGGTGGTCGCCAATTCCTGGCTGGAGGGCAGCTACTCGGAGGTCTATCCGGACGTGAGCCGCGACGGGGACGGGATGGAGCGGCTGTTCCGGCAGTTCTCCTTCCCCGGCGGGGTGCCCAGCCACGTCGCCCCCGAGACGCCCGGCTCCATCCACGAGGGCGGCGAGCTGGGCTATTCGCTGGCCCACGCCTACGGCGCCGCGCTGGACAACCCCGGGCTGCTGGTGACCTGCGTGATCGGCGACGGTGAGGCGGAGACCGGGCCGCTGGCCGCGTCCTGGCACAGCAACAAGTTCCTCGACCCGGTGCACGACGGCGCGGTGCTGCCGATCCTGCACCTCAACGGCTACAAGATCGCCAACCCCAGCGTGCTGGCCCGGCTCCCCGAATCGGAGCTGGACGAGCTGCTGCGCGGCTACGGACACCAGCCGATCCACGTCAGCGGCGACGACCCGCTCGAAGTGCACCGGGCGATGGCCCGCGCCATGGACGACGCGCTGGACCGGATCGGCGCCTTCCAGCACCTCGCGCGCGAGCGGGGCGACACCGAACGGCCGCGCTGGCCGATGATCGTGCTCCGTACGCCCAAGGGCTGGACCGGCCCCGCCGAGGTCGACGGGCAGCCGGTCGAGGGCACCTGGCGCGCCCACCAGGTCCCGCTGTCGGGGGTGCGGGACAACCCCGAACACCTCGCGCAGCTGGAGCGGTGGCTGCGCTCGTACCGCCCCGAGGAACTCTTCGACGAGCAGGGCAGCCCCCGCCCACAGGTCCTGGAGCACATCCCCGACGGCGAGCGGCGGCTGGGCGCGAACCCGCACGCCAACGGCGGCCGGCTGGTGCGCGCACTGCCCGTACCACCGCTGGAGCACTACGCCGTTCCGGTCAGCAAGCCCGGGACCACCGCCCATGAGCCCACCCGGGTGCTCAGCGGCCTGCTCGCCCGGATCATGGCCGACACCGCGCGCCGGCGCGATTTCCGGGTGGTCGGACCGGACGAGACCGACTCGAACCGGCTGGAGGCGCTCTACGGAGCCACCGGCCGGGCGTGGCAGGCCGAGACGCTGGAGACGGACGAGCATCTGGCCCGCGACGGCCGGGTGATGGAAGTGCTCTCCGAGCACCTGTGCCAGGGCTGGCTGGAGGGCTATCTGCTGACCGGCCGGCACGGTCTGTTCTCCTGCTACGAGGCGTTCGTGCACATCGTCGACTCGATGGTGAACCAGCACATCAAGTGGCTCAAGATCTCCCGCGGGCTGCCCTGGCGGATGCCCATCGCCTCCCTCAACTACCTGCTCACCTCGCATGTCTGGCGGCAGGACCACAACGGCTTCTCCCACCAGGACCCCGGCTTCGTCGACCACGTCCTCAACAAGAGCCCCGAGGTGGTGCGGGTCTACCTGCCGCCGGACGCCAACACGCTGCTCTCGGTCGCCGACCATGTGCTGCGCAGCCGCGACTACGTCAACGTCATCGTCGCCGGCAAGCAGCCCACCTTCGACTGGCTCGACCTCGACCAGGCCCGCGCGCACTGCGCGCGCGGGGCCGGGGTGTGGGAGTGGGCCGGTACGGAGACCGGCGAGCGCGCGCCGGACGTCGTCCTGGGCTGCGCGGGCGACGTGCCCACCCAGGAGGTGCTGGCCGCCGCCGACCTGCTCCGCCGCTATCTGCCCGAGCTGGCGGTGCGGGTCGTCAACGTCGTCGACATGACGCGGCTGATGCCCCACTACGAGCACCCGCACGGAATGCGGGAGTCCGACTACCAGGCGCTGTTCACCCGCGACAAGCCGGTGATCTTCGCTTACCACGGCTATCCGTGGCTGGTGCACCGGCTGGCCTACCGCCGTGCCAACCACGCGCAGTTGCATGTGCGCGGCTACAAGGAGATGGGCACCACGACCACGCCGTTCGACATGCTCGTGCGCAACGACATGGACCGCTACCGGCTCGTCATGGACGTCATCGACCGGGTGCCGGGGCTGGGGGTGCGCGCGGTCTCCGTACGGCAGAGCATGGAGGACGTCCGCACCCGCCACCACAGCTGGATCCGCGAGCACGGCGAGGACCTGCCGGAGGTCGTCGACTGGACCTGGGGCGGCCGCTGAGGCGTCAGGCCGACACCCGGCGGCCGCCGGCCGCCGGCCGCCGGCCCGCGAGAGGGAACAGCCGCTCAGTGCTCGCTGTTCTCGGTCGGCCGCAGGTCGCGCGGAATCATGATCCAGCAGGCGACGGCCGCGATCAGCGCCAGCACCGCGCCGCCCAGGAAGGCGGGCGTCATGCCCGAGGTGAAGGCCCCGGCGGCCTTGCCGAGCAGTGCCGCGCCCTCGGCGCCGCCGAGCCGGCCCGACACCAGGGCCGCCTCGCCGATCGATTCGCGGACCGCGTGCAGGTCCGCGCCGCCCAGCCGCAGACCGGCAAGGTCCGCGCGGTAGAGCGCGCCGGCCAGGCTGCCGAGCACCGCCACGCCGAGGGCCGCGCCCAGCTCGTAGGAGGTCTCCTCGATCGCGGCCGCGCCGCCCGCTTCCTCGGGTGGCGTCGCCGCCATCAGGGTCACCGAGGCCACCGTGGTCGCGGTGCCCACACCGCAGCCCAGGATGCCCAGCGAGACGGCGAACGCCGGGTAGCCGATCACGGCGAACTGCTGGACTGCCCACGGCAGCGCGAGACCGGCCGCCATCATGAGCATGCCGACGCCGAGCAGATTGCGCACCGGGAAGCGGCTCATCAGCGTGGGGACCAGCAGCGAGGTGACGATCAGCGCGACCGGGGCGGGCAGCAGCCGGGTGCCCGCCTCCAGCGGGCCGTAGCCCTGCACGTACTGGAACCACTGGCTGAGCAGGAACAACACCGCGCCCATCCCGGCCATCGCCAGGAACAGCGAAGCGGCCGAGGCGCTGAACGAGCGGTTGGCGAACAGCCGGACCTGCAACAGCGGATGTTCACGGCGCAGCTGACGGCGTACGAAGACGGTCAGCAGCACGGCGCTCGCGGCCAGCAGGGACCAGGCGGTCGCCGAGGCGGGGCCGCTCTCGCCGAGCTGCTTGATGCCCGCGGCCAGCGCGAACATACCGGTCATGGACTGACCCACGCCCCACCAGTCCCAGCCGCCCAGCGCGGGTTTGCGGGACTCGGGCAGCAGCCACAGGCCGAGGCCGATCACCAGGACCGCGATCGGGAGGTTGAGCAGGAAGGCGGCGTGCCAGCCGTACGACTGGACGAGCAGCCCGCCGACGACCGGGCCGAGCGCCATGCCGCCGCCGAAGACCGCGGCCCAGACCGCGTACGCCACGGCCCGCTCCCGCGCGTCGCTGAAGACCTGGCGCAGGATCGACAGGGTGGACGGCATGATGGCCGCGCCGCCGACGCCCAGCAACGCCCGTGCCGCGATGAGCTGCCAGGGGGCGGTCGCGAGGACGGCGGCCAGTGAGGCGAGAGCGAAGATCGAGAACCCGGTGATCAGCAGCAGCTTGCGCCCGAACCGGTCGCCGAGCGCTCCGGCGGTGATGAGCAGTCCGGACAGCGCCAGCGCGTAGGAGTCGATGATCCACAGCTGCTCGACCGAGCCGGGCCGCAGATCCGCCACCAGGGACGGGAAGGCGACGTTCAGGATCGTCGTGTCCATCGCGATGATCAACAGGCTGCCGGACAGCACGGCGAGGACCGCCCAGCGACGGGGGTCGAGGGCGGGGACGGGTACTGAACCGGCCAGCACGGGCTGACTCTGCACGGGACACCTCACGATCGAATGAGACATCAATGTCTCATTCAAGATGGTGATGCGTCAAGATGGCTGAGCGCGACGAGCCTGCTGGGACACTCCGCACGCCGTCGGGAGCTGATCCGCGCCGCGCCATGGACCCGGACGCCGGTGGGCGGGCATCCTCGCCACAGAGCGGCTGGGCCGGCCGGCCCAGCCGCAGCGGCCACAGGATGGGGACGCCATGGCGGACCGGGAACCGATCGGCGTGGACGAGAGCACACCGAGCATCGCGCGGGTCTACGACGCGATCCTCGGCGGCACGGACAACTTCGCGGTGGACCGCGCCATCGCGGCCGAGTCCTTACGGGTGCTGCCGGAGATCGGCGACGTCGGCCGCTACAACCGGGCCGTCCTCGGCCGGGGCGTGCGCTGCCTGGCCCGGGCCGGCATCCGTCAGTTCCTGGACCTGGGCTCGGGCCTGCCGACCGCGCAGAACACCCACCAGGTGGCCCAGGCGGAGGCCCCCGGGACGCGCGTGGTCTATGTCGACAAGGACCCGATCGTGCGGGCGCACGGGCGCGAGCTGCTGGCCGCGAACGACCGGACGGCGCTCGTCACGGCGGACCTGCGCGATCCGGGCAGCGTGCTGGAGCACCCGCGGGTGCGCGAACTCATCGACTTCGAGCAGCCGGTCGGCCTGATGCTGGTGGGCGTCGTGCACCACCTCAACGACGAGGAGGACCCGGCGGGGCTCGTACGGTCCTATCTGGCGGCCGTGCCGCCCGGCAGCCACCTCTTCCTCACCCACTTCTGCGCGTCCAGCCCGGACGCGGCCGAACTGGAGTCGGTGCTCCTCACCGACCTGGGCACCGGCCGGTTCCGCACCCTGGCGGAGATCGAGGGGTACTTCCAGGGCCTGGAGCTCCTCGACCCCGGGGTGGTCTACCTGCCGCAGTGGCGTCCCGACGAGCCGGTGGAGCCACCACTGACGGTCGGCCAGCGGCTGATGGCGGGCGGCATCGCGCGCAAGCCGTAGCCGCGGGGCGCGGCTGGC
>NZ_JAYMZR010000132.1:0-15846 GCF_035828615.1 Streptomyces sp. H27-D2
TGTGAGCGGTGTACACGGCCGCGACGAGCTCGGAGTAGCTCGTGTCCACGTCCGCCGGACTGTCGCAGACGAAGGCCAGGCCGATCGTGCCGCCGCCCTTCGGCGGCGTCCAGCCGGGATCGGCGGACCCCAGGGCCTCCGCGCTGTCCCACATCAGGCGCAGTCCGCCTGGCAGGGCGGCCTCGGCGTGCGGCTGCGCGTCGGCCTCGGCCGGGATGTCCAGGCCGAGCTTGCGGTAGAAGGCGAGGGATGCGGCCATGTCCGTCGCGACCAGGCCGATGGCGTCGAATCGAGGTGTCATGCGGGCAGCGTAGGCAGGCGGCGGACGGCTGGTCTTGTACGAATCGGACGACACGCGGACGCCGGGCGGACGCCACGCGGCGGCGCTCGGTGCCGCGTGTTCCGGCGTGGGGCCGGGGCGGACCCGTACCCGGCTCGTGCGGGCTGGGGCGCGGCGGCCGGGGTGCGGCGGCCGCCGGTGGCCGGGGATGCGCGGCTGGGTGGGGCGCAGTGCGCGTCGCCCGCGCTTCCATACCCCGTTGGAGCGCCGCCCGGCCCTATGACACGGTTGCGCTGTTTCCTGATCGGATGTCAACTGTCAAGCTGAATAGCTGGTCCGCGACGGGGAGGGGCCGGTCGGGGCCCGCGGGCGGGAGGAATGCATGGCAGAGGTATTTCTGCGGCGGCTGAGCAGATGGCAGGCGGAACAACAGCGCGAAGCCTTCGCGGATATGTATGTCGAGGCGTACCGGGGCGCACCCGGTGAGGAATTCCGGAGCAGGCAGGAGTTCCTGCGCAGGTTCGCGGCAGATGTGCAGCGGCCCGGCTTCGACATGATGGTCGCCAGCGAAGTGGAATTGGTCGGCTGCGCCTATGGCTATCCGCCCGACCGGGCCGGTGCCTGGTGGCGGGGATTCCAGGGCGGATTGCCGAAGGACGTTGAGGAACTCACCGCATCGGGACAGGTTTTCGCGATCACCGAGATGATGGTGCTGCCGACAAGGCGGCGTTCCCGGATCGCGACCCGGATGCAGGAAGGGCTGCTGCTGCGCACCGACGCAGCGCTCGTGACGACGCGCTTCGAGGCGTCGAACTCCGTGGCGCGCACGGCGTACGAGTCGTGGGGCTGGGCCAAGGACGGCGATCTCCAGGCGACGCGCGAGGAGTTCGAAGAGGAGGCCGAGGGCGGGGCGGAAGCCGCGGGGCTGGCGCTCGAAGCATGGAGCCGGAGGCCCACGCGATGACCGGAGTGCGACAGGACGAGCGCGACACGGGCGGCTTGCCCGGCGCGCGCACCGAACGCGACGCGTCCGGCCTCGACCCCGCTGACCCCACCAGCGCCGTCACCCCCGTCACCCCGGTCACCCCCGTCAATCGCTCGCCGCGGGTCCATCGCGCGGAGGAAGCGGACCGGAAGACGATCTGCCGGCTGCTGGACGTGGCGTTCGAGCAGGACCCGGTGAGTCGCTGGGTCTTTCCCGACGCGGCGCGGCGGGCCGTCGCGCACCCCCGCTTCTTCGAGATCGTCCTCGACGCGGCGTGGCGGGACGGCTTCGTCGACATCACGGAGGACGGCGCGGCCGTAGCCCTGTGGCTGTCCGTCCCGGCGGAGGTTCCAGAGACCGCGTCGTCCACTCCGGAAGCTGCGGACACTGCGGAGGGTGACGACATGGGCCAACGCATTCAGGCCGTCGACCCCGGCAATGAAAGGCCGGAAATCGTCGGTCGGCTGACGCGCGCACGGCACCCGCACGACCGGGCCCACCGGTACCTGATGTTCATCGGCGTGGACCCGGAGCGCCAGGGCGACCGTCTCGGCAGCGCGCTGCTGGCACCGGCGCTGCACGCCTGCGACCGCGACCGCGTACCCGCCTATCTGGAGGCGAGCAGCGAGCGCAGCCGGGCGCTCTACACCCGCCTGGGGTTCGACGTCATCGACGAGCCCGTGGAGTTGCCCCGCGGCCCCCTGCTGTGGCCGATGTGGCGCGAGCCGCGCGCGGCCCCCGCTGACCGCTGACCGGGGCTGGGGGACGAGGGTTCGGACGGGCTGCCACGGGTTTGTTCCGTGGCAGCCCGTGCCTTCGGGCAGACGAGGCCGTCGCCGTCGTAGAACCCGGTGTTCCGGACGCCCGTCTCGCTGAGCCGACCCGTCCCGCCTACACCCCGACGTCCCGGCTGCGCAGATCCGCCAGGGATGCGCGGCGCACCAGCAGCCGCGCCCGGCCGTCGCTGACGGCGACCACGGGCGGGCGGCCGACGAGGTTGTACCCGGAGGCCATGGAGAGCTGGTAGGCCCCCGCGACGGGCACCGCGAGCAGGTCGCCCGGCCGCAGGTCGCCGGGCAGGGCGACGTCGCTCGCGAGGATGTCGCCCGCCTCGCAGTGCCGGCCGGCCAGGGTCACCGTGCGCGGCTCGGCGGTGGAGCGGCGGCCGATGAGCCGGGGTGCGTACCGGACCCCGTACAGCGCGGGCCTGGGGTTGTCGCTCATGCCGCCGTCCACCGCGACGAACGTCCGCTCGCCGGTGTGCCTGACCGCGAGCACCCGGTGCAGCGCGACTCCGGCGGGGCCGACGAGCGCGCGGCCCGGCTCGATCGTCAGCCTGGGCACCGGGAGTTCGGCCGCCGCGCAGCCCGCGGTCATCTCCTCCCGCATCCGGCGGCCGAGGGCGGGCGCGTCGAGCGCGTCGTCGCCGGGGCGGTGGGCGATGCCGTGGCCGCCGCCCAGGTTCAGCTCGGGGAGCGTGACGCCGTGCTGTTCGTTGACGCGCGCCAGCAGTCCCACGAGCCGGCGGATGGCCAGCAGGTAGGGCTTGGCCGAGGAGATCTGCGATCCCAAGTGGCAGTGCAGACCGACCAGTTCGAGTCGGGGGTGGTCCAGAACGCGGGCGATGGTGTGCTGCGCGGACCCGTCGGTGATCGACAGGCCGAACTTCTGGTCGTCCGTGCCCGTACGGATCGAGGCGTGCCCGCCCGCGGCCACCCCCGGCACCACCCGGATCATGACCTTCTGCCGCCCGCCCGGCGCGACCTCGGCGGCGAGCCGGGCGATCTCCGAACTGCTGTCGATCACGATGCGCCCCACACCCAGCCGCAGCGCGGTGCGCAGGTCGTACGGGCTCTTGGCGTTGCGGTGCAGGACGATCCGCTCGGGCGGGAAGCCGGTGGTGACGGCGAGCTCCAACTCGCCGGCGGAGCAGACGTCGAGGCCCAGCCCTTCTTCCCGGACCCAGTGCACCATCGCGCGGCACAGGAACGCCTTGGCCGCGTAGAGGATCTCGGCCTCGGGGAACGCCCGGCGGTAGGCGCGGCAGCGCTCCCGTACCTCGCCCTCGTCCAGCACATACGCGGGAGTGCCGAAGCGGTCGGCGATCTCGGCGAGCGGGACGCCGCTGACCGACAGGTCGCCGTCGGCGGCGGGGAGGGTGGAGGCGGGCCAGACGGACAGCTCGCGGGCTCGGCGCTCTTCGAGGTTGCCGAGGTCGGCGAGGCCGGAGCGGGGAGCGGGCTTGCGGGCCCCGCGGCGGGGGTGCGGGGCGATGACCCGGGGGCTCGCGTTGCTTGCGGCGCTCGCGCTGCTCCTGGTGCCGTTGGCGGCCTTCGCGCCATGGGCGGTCTTGGTGGTGGGGGTGTCAGGGGTGCTGGTGGTGAAGGGCGCCGGCATTCTGCGGCCCCTCAACCGATCCGTGCGGCCGGTACGGGGCCGACGGCCGCCGTCCCGTTCCCGCGCGGTGTGCCGGAGGGAGCGGGCGTCGGGTGCGGGTGCGCGCGGGACGGGGAGAGCGGGCGCGGTCGCGGCGGAGCGGTCTTGCCTGGAGGGGTGACGGCGGGTGCGGCGAGCTGCGGGTTCACGGTCAGGACGGTGACCCCCAGCGGCTCGCCGAGGGAGCGCAGCGCCTGCTCCCCGAGCCTGACCCAGGCCTGCGCGGCTCCCAGCGTGGCGGTGAGCCGCCGCTCGGAGGTGAAACCGACGACCGTACGGGCGCCCAGCCGGGTGCGGAACAGCCGGGCCGCGCAACCGGTCGGACCCGGCCGGACCGGGACGAAGAGGGGCCCGGCGGGAAAACGCCCGGAAGGCTCGGGGTCTTCGGACTCGTCGGGGTAGCCGCTCTGGGGCATTGCGTCCTCCTGAAGGACACGAGAGGTCTCGGCTCCTTGGACGGAGCCGGGTGGGTATGGCAATGACGTTATGCCCGTGGCAAGGGGAGCGAGACCCCTCGCTGACGCGCTTTTGACGGGTATCGGCGTGCTGTTGACGCGTTTCTGGCGGGTGGGGCTACGGCGGGGAACGCGCGCGCCGCTTGCGCGGGGCGGCTGGGGCGGCGGGCGCTCAGCGGGTGTCGGCGGGCCGCGCGGGAGCCGCCGCCGGTCCGTCCGGGTGGGCGTCCGGTCCGTCCGGGTGGGCGTCCGCGCGGGTGTCCGTTCCGCCCGGGCCGGGGCCTGCTCCGGCCGCGCAGGTGTCGGCGCGATCCAGGAGCAGCGTGCGCTCGCGCCCGTTGCGCGTGAGCGAGGCCGCGCGTTCGAACTCCGCGCGCGCCTCGTCGAGGCGGCCGAGCTTGGCGAGCAGGTCGCCGCGCACGCTCGGCAGCAGGTGGTACTCCTTGAGCGACGGCTCCGAGACCAGCGCGTCCGCGAGTCCGAGCCCGACCGCCGGTCCGTACGCCATCGACAGCGCGACGGAGCGGTTCAACTCCACGACAGGGGACGGCACAAGCCGGGCCAGCCTCTCGTACAGCTCCGCGATGCGCGCCCAGTCCGTCTCCTCCGGGGTGCGGGCGCGGGCGTGCGAGGCGGCGATCGCGGCCTGCAACGCGTACGGGCCGAGCGGTCCGCCGAGCGAGACGGCGCGTTCGAGCGCGGCGAAGCCCCGGCGGATGAGCAGCGGATTCCAGCGCGCGCGGTTCTGCTCCAGCAGCAGTACGGGCTCCCCGGACGGCCCGGTTCTGGCCGCCGAGCGGGATGCCTGGATCTCCAGCAGCGCGACCAGGCCGTGCACTTCGGGCTCCCGCGGCATGAGTTCGGCTACGACGCGGCCGAGCCGCAGGGCCTCCTCGCAGAGTGCGGGGCGCATCAAGTCGTCACCGGCGGTCGCCGAGTAGCCCTCGTTGAACACCAGGTAGATCACTTCGAGCACGGACGACAGCCGGTCGGCGAGTTCCGCCCCCTGCGGCACCTCGAAGGGCACCCGCTTCGCGGCGAGCGTCTTCTTCGCCCGTACGATCCGCTGCGCGACGGTCGACTCCGCGACCAGGAACGCGCGCGCGATCTCCTCGGTCGTCAGTCCGCCGAGCAGCCGCAGCGTCAGCGCGACGCGCGCCTCGGTCGACAGCACCGGGTGGCACGCCGTGAACACCAGCCGCAGCAGATCGTCCTCGATGTCCCCGTCGAGCACCGCCTCGAAGTCCGGCCCGCCCGCCACCTGCTGCCCGCCGTCGAGCTCCAGCTCATGCCCGAGCACCTCGAGCTTGCGGGCGAAGCGTTCGTTGCGGCGCAGCAGATCGATCGCGCGATGCTTGGCGGTGGCCATCAGCCAAGCGCCCGGGTTGTCCGGGACACCCGACTCCGGCCACTTCTCCAGCGCGATGACCAGAGCGTCCTGCGCGAGCTCCTCGGCCACGCCGACGTCGCGCACGATCCGTACGAGCCCGGCGATGAGCCTCGCCGACTCGATCCGCCAGACCGCGTCGATCGCGCGATGAGTATCGGAAGCCGTCACGATCACCCATCAGAGCAGCTGCGCCCGGGGGCGGCAACCGGTTGCTGACCGGAGGTGGCTCGGAAAGCCCCCGTGTGATGATCGCGGTGTGGACAGGACACAGAGCAGGGCACGCCGGATGCCACCCACCGGCCTCGCGCTGACGCTCGCGGCCGCCGCCGTGCTCGCCGGCGCGTGCGGAACCCAGCCCGCCCGGAAGGCGGCCAGTGCTCCCGCCGCCCCCGAGCCGTGCGTCAAGATCACGGCGGAGCAACCCGACGCGGCGATGGGGCTGCGTGCCATGGGCATCGTGCTCGTCAACTGCGGCGAGCGCCCCTACAAGCTGAACGGCTACCCGTCCGTCCGCGTCCTCGACGCCGACCGTAAGCCCCTCGACGTCGAGGTCCGCACCGGCGCCTCGGTGTCGTCAGCCGTCGTCGATCCCGGCCCCGAGCCGGTGACGCTGCGGCCCGGCGGGCGGGCGGTGGCGACGGTGGTGTGGCGCAACACGGTCACCGGAGCGAGGGAGGAAGCAGTGAACGGTTCCTACCTGCGCATCGCCCCGGCCGCCGACCGGGCCTCGCAGACCGTGCCGAGTCTCATCGACCTCGGGACGACCGGCACGTTGGACGTGACGGCCTGGACGAAGCCGGGGCGGCGCGGCTGATTGCGGCGGCTCGCCAAACGGTGTTGCCCAGGTGTGTGATCTCGCGATCAGACGGCCATGACCTGTCAGACGGCCATGACCTGCACGTCGTACTGCGGGATCCACTTGTCGCGCGTCAGGAGGGTCAGTCCTTCGGTCTGGGCCTGGTCGATCAGCAACCGGTCGAACGGGTCGCGATGATGCATCGGCAGCCGACCCGCGCGCACGCCGTGCCCCGCCGTGATGGGGAGCGGTGTGAACTGGCTGTCTCGTACACGCTCGGCGAGATCCTCGGGGCCTGTGAGTGTCCCGAGCGACTGCTCGACGGCGATTTCCCACGGTGATACGGCGCTGACGTATGCCGCGGGTTCCGTATCGAGCATGTCTTTGATCTCCCCGGACAGCTCAACGGAGTCGTGCATCCACCATAGGACGACGTGAGTGTCGAGCAGCAGCCTCATCCACGCATCCCAAAGGCGTCGGCGATGTCCTCGGGCAGGTCATCGAAGTCGTCGGGGATCTGGATCTGACCCCGGAGCGATCCCCGCCCGGTCCGCCTTACTCCTAGCCGGTGGCGACTTTGCTCCAGGATGCGAGAGGCCGGTGGAGGCGCTGGGCTGACCGCCCCGCTTGGTCGCCTCGTCCAGCAAAACGTAGAGAAGGCCGTTGAGGCTGCCGCTGCTCACGATCTCGCGGCGGTCGATCATGCCGCGGATCTCCGAGAGCGGGATCCACTCGATGCGATCCGATTCGTTCAGCTCGGCGGGCGGACCGATGTACGAGGCACCGTCGGCGCGGAAGACGTGGTGTTCCCAACGTCGGCGATCAGGCTGCTGAACGTCTACGAGCCACAGGTTGACCCAAGTGTTGCGGTAGATCTGCCGTTCGCCATGGACGGTCCACCGCATGTGCCCAACTCCCCTGGTTCAGTCAGGTCTCCAGGATGCCGCTCGGACGGAAATCCGTCCGGCGAAGGGAAACCCGGAGGAAAAGACCGCACCCGGACCGCTATGGACGCCTCTGCGGGCGGCCAGCGGACCGGGTGCGGATCAGTAGTGGGCGAAATGACCCGGGGAATTACAGGTCAGTCGCCCTTGGCCCTGGATCAGGCCTTCTTGGTCTCCAAGTAACGGGCCGGGTCGGTGACCTGCGGGGATCTTCCCTGTGAGGCGCTGACCTGGCCTTTTACTGATGGCTGGCGATGGGCCTCGACGGTCCTGATTGGCTGTCCTGCGGACTCTGTGCGGACTGGCCTGCGGGTCGGAGGTAAGTAGCGCTATCCCGCAGAAGCCGCGTGTCCGGGCCAGCTCAGACACGCTTCTAGGATCCTGAGGGATGTTGCTTGATCAGGGCTCGCGAAAGGATGCCAGCCACCTCCTCAGCTCCCGCGTCCAGCGCGGCCAAGCTAGTGGATTCATCTGGCTCGGTTTGCAGCGTGAACGAGCGGCTGTAGGCGCTGAGCTCGGCACGAGTACGTGACTGATGTGGGTTGAATCTGTCGACTTGGGTCATGTTGGGATCAGATACGCCGATTGCCAGAGCAATGCGCTCATCTCGGATCAGGTCCAGTGCGCCGATGAATCTCAGCAGGGAGGTTACTTGCTGGGGCAGCGCGTCGTGATCCAGTATGGATCCCATGTTGTCTTGGGGGAGTGTCGCCCGTAGGGAGACTTGGCCGGATTTATGCAAGCGAACCTCCACCAGCTCTCCGGGCCGAGGAGCATCAAAAAAACGGTGCGGAGTAACGGAGATGCCGACGACTGCCTGCTCTCGGGAACTCGACGCCGCCAAGGCGACGCTGTTCCCGACTGCCCCGGCCCGGCGGATCCGGTCCGCCAGCGAGGTGCCAACCCCTTCCAGTTCTCTTGCCGAGTAGCCCGGAAATTCCACCGGAAGAACATGTAGTTCCAATAGAGGAAGGTTGGTGGCCCCGTCGGCGCCGACCTGGTCGAGGCTCCAGCGCAGAGAAACGGGCTGCGCTAGGGGGGCAAAGGACAACGGGGACCGATCTGACTCCACTTCTTTGACCTTGGCTACGACTTTGGTCATTAGCTCGGCGGTGTTTCGGAATGAATCACGGAACCCGCCAGTGGCGTACGCCTCCACGGTTCTGGCGAAATCCTGCTGGGCGTCCTCGAAGGTGACATCCAATTTCCGGTAAACCCAGCGAGGCTTGCCCGCCGTCTTAGCCGCGACCCATTCATCGTGTGTTGCTGATTGCCCTGTCTCGGGGAAGACGTGCCCGTAGGACGGCCCGAGCAGGAAGACGCAAACATCCGCGGAGTCGAGGGCGGCCAGGCATGCCTGCCTGCTGGGCGTGGCCTGCGCTGAGAAGTCCTCGAACAGGACGGGAGTGTGTCCAACTGCGCGAATGAGGCCAGGCAGCGCGTCGCGCTCCTCCTCCAGTCCCCTACGGACGCTGCTGATGAAGATTCTCACGCTACGGTATCTCCATTGCTGAAGGGTTCGTTGAAGCGAACCAAGTGGCCAATGAGTTGCCTGGGGTAAGGAGTTGCTTTATGGCTGAAGTCTCGGATGAGGCGATACGTGCTTACTGGAAGGAGCACCGGGAGCAGCTACGGCAGTGCGAGACTCAACGCTCGTCACTGAGCAGCCTTCTCCTCGTTATCACGGCTGCCTTGAGTGCTCTCATTGTCCAGCAGAAGTTCTCGACGTACGTCATGCCTCTGTGTCTTTTCGTGGCTATGACTGGAGGATACGGGGCGCTGGCGGTCTCTAAATACTTCGAACGGGCGTCCTATCACCTCTCTCAGGCGCGAGCCTTGACCAATGACTTGGTGGAGCTGGGCGTCCTGGGTTCCGACGAAAGGCTGATAAGCGCTAGAGCTGATCACTACCGTCGTTTCCCGCGCCTGCATCGCATTCGTCTTCATCGCTTGTGGGTGATTCTTCACCTCGCCATAGCCCTGTACGGCCTTTGTCTCCTCAGCATATGTGTGGCCGTGGCCTGACGCCCGATATTCGTGCGCTTTTCCGATGGGGCATCGGTGACCGTTTCAGCTCATCATGTGCAAACCCTTATCCCCAGCCGTCGAGGGAGACTTCCGGACCATCCATGAGGTAGCGGTGGATGGCACTCGCGGTTGTGCTCACGAAATCAGCAGGGATGGCATCGGTGTCGATCCAGCAAACTTGGGCGTGCTTGCGTGGCTCGCGATTCTCGGGCTCGCCGACCCACTCGTGAGCCGCGAAGACGACGGTGAGGAAGCCGTTGGGGGCTTCGACACCCCAGGCTCCGTGGATGATATGGGCGACCTTGAGGGACTCGGGCTTCACCCTGAGACCGGTTTCCTCGTAGAGCTCGCGGACTGCGGTCTCCGTGATGGGTTCGCCAGGTTCGCTCTTGCCCACGGGGAGGTCCCACATGCCCTGGGCGAACTTGGCGTTCTCGCTGCGCTGGAGGAGGACGACGCGGTTGGTGGCCTTGTCGTGGACGATGACTGCGGCGACCAGCAGGGTCATGGATTCGAGGGCCGGCTTGAGGGCCTTCGGCTGGTCGTCGGTTTGCTGGGCCACGGGGTTCCCTTCGTCGGGCGGGTTGTTGGGCATGTTAGGCGAGGGCTTCGCGGGCTCGGCGGGCGAGATCGGCCGCGCCAGGGACTCGCCGGTGCTGGTAGACCGCGAGGGTGGAGCGGATCGAGGAGATGGCCTTGCGCGTCCGGTCGGAGGTCATGCCCTCCATGAGGATCAGGGCCTGGGTCCAGGCGGCGACGGCTTCGTCGGCGCGGGCCTGGACGGCGAGGCTGTCGCCGAGGTCGGCGTGGGTGAGAGCGTGGACGCGCTTGTACTTCACGGGGTCCCAGCGGGTGAGGGCGTCGCGGTGCTGCTGCTCGGTGCCGATGTGGTCGGCGAGATCGGTCAGGGTACGGGCGGTGTGGCTGGCCACGGTGCCGGCGGCGGGGCCGCTCACGCCGGAGTAGCTGGGCTGCGGGGCGTCGTCGCGTAGGAGGGCATCCTCGGCGGCAAGCAGGGCGCGTGCGGCTGATGCGCTCTCCTCCGTGGCCGCGTAGGCGCGGGCATGTGTGATGTGGAGGAGAGCTTCCGTCTGGCCGTCGACGTGGCCGAGGCCCAGGCGTAGGGCGCCTTCGACGAGATCGACGCAGTGATGGGGCTGCTTGAGGCTCAGCGCCTGGTGGGCGAGGGCGCGCATCATCCAGGCGGCGTGGCCTTGGGGGTCGGCTTCGCAGGCGAGCTGGTAGCCGACCTGGTAGTAGCGCTGGGCGGCGCCTTCCTGACCGAGGTCGTGGTGCTTCCATCCGGCCAGGTAGGCGAGTTCGGCGACGGCTCCGAAGGCGGCCCGGCGTAAGACTTCGCTGGGGAAGCGTCCGCGCAGCATAGGGGCGGCGGTGTCGGCGAGGTAGGCGCAGACGGTGGTCAGACCGTGCCCGCCGCCGAGGCGTTCGTCGGCGGCGCTGAAGGCGGTGGTGATCTGGCGTACGACGTCCACGTCCTCCGCGCCGACGAGGGACGTGCCGGTGCGGGCGCGGAGCATGCGGGCGGTGGCTTCGTGGTCGTGGCTGAGGGGCATGGCGACGCCGGCGGTGGTGAAGGCTGCGATGGCGAGGAAGCGGCGGCGTTCGACGTCGGCGCGGCCCAGGTCGGTGACGGCGAGGACCGGATCGGCCTCCGCCGGCTCTTCGGCATCACCGGCATACAGACCGATCTCGGTCCGGGTGATCGGGCGTCCTGCTCGCCGGGACAGCGCCTCGGCCAGGTACTGACCCACCTGCCCTGACGGGGCTCGGCTGCCGTTCACCCAGTGCGAGACGGCCGACTTGTTGGTCTGGAGCATCTCGCCGTTCTCGGCGGCCACGCGACGCACGTCCCTCGCGAGCGCCTCGTAGGTGCATCCTGCCGCGCTGATGGCATCCCGCAGACGGGAGTTGGGATCTCTCTGCCCCGCCACGACCACCTCCCCACCGGAGCTGTAAACCGCGTATACCGCTTCAACTGCCCACCACCGTACCCACTGAGCGTGACCAACGGTTCACTTATCAGCAGCCGCCCGGAACGGCGTGACCGTGATCCAGGCTCCCCCTTGGTCCGGGCGGCACCCCGAAGTTCCGTACGCCCATGCCGGGTTCTGGCACTCCTGTGTCCGGACCCGGCCGATCAGAGACGGAGACACGGTGACCACCATCGACACCACGGCCATCACGGTCGAACTGCCCGAGGCGTTCGACCCGCGCTGGAGCCGCCTGCCCGGCATCCAGGTCGACGGCCGGCGCATCACCATCGACCCGGCCGAGTACTTCTTCCGCTTCGAGTCCAGCACCTGGCTCGTCGCCGACTGGGACTTGGTGAAGGCCCAGCTCCTCGACGTGGACGAGACGACCGAGAGCGCGGTCGAGCAGCTCGCGCTCGACTTCATCAAGAACCACGGCGAGTCCACCTCGGACGCAGCCCGCGTGCTGGCGACGGCGTACGGGGTGTACTCGTACCTCTTCCGCGAGGAACACCTGGCCGGCCTCGGCCTCCCGCAGATCACTGCCGGCCACCTGCGCATGCTGCGCGAAGCGGCCACGCTGATGGCGCTCAACAAGGTCGAGCTGGACGGGCACATCTCCAACGTCGGCCCGTGCTGGTTCTTCCCCGCCGCCACCTCCGTCGTCTTCGACCTGGACGACGAGACGGGCGGAATGCTGGACGAGGTCTACCACGGCGGCTGGTTCAACGAACACCGCCGGATCGAGTCCATCAAGGCCCACGCCGCGCTCGGCGGCCGGCTCGTGCACGGCTGCCAGTCCGTGCCGGACCAGTCCGGCGGCGTCGTCGCGCCCTACGGTGCCTCGATGGCCAACTTCCGTGACGACCTGGCCGAGTTCAAGGCGGGCTGGATCGAGCAGGTCTACGCCCACCGCGTGACCGCAGCCGAGTAACCCACCCCAGTACGGCTCCGGGGCGGGCCAGCTCGCGCGCGCCTGGCCCGGAGCCCACCAGTCCCCTGGAGACCCCCATGGACCAGAGCCTGTCCGCCACCCTGCTGGTCGACCTGTGCACCCTCGTCGGCAAGTCCCTCCCCGACCGTGCCGAGATGCGTGTCTGGGGCATGTCCGGCGTCGAACGCGTCACCTTCCCCGACGGCACCACAGCTGTTTTCAAGTACGCCAAGGAGCCCTTCGACCGCGAGGCCCAGGCCCTGCGGGTGGCCCACCAGCGCGGGCTCCCGGTCCCTGCCCTCCACGCCACTGCCATGCAGGACAAGTGGCTCGGGATGCTCATGGACGACCTCGGCGCCCCCGTAAGGGAGGCAGACGACCTCGATGGTGTCGCCGCCGCCGTGATGCTCCATGCCGCCCGCCCGGCCACCGGTCTGCCCCTGCTCGACGGGGCGGGCCTCGCGGCCCTGCCCGGCCGAGCCCTCGATCACCTGCAGCGGCTGCGGAAAGCTGACCGCTGGGCGGACTGCGACGACATCGAGACGGCGTTGGGGAAGATCTCCGCCGCGGCCGAGGCCCGTGTCCAGGGTGCGACGCTCGACCCGTTCGGCTGGGTGCACTCCGAGTTCCACCCCACGAGCGTCCACATCGGGGAGAACGGCTGGCACCTCCTCGACTTCGCACGCGCCTTCACCGGACCCGGTTTGATCGATCTCGCCTCGTATCACGGCACTACCGACGTGCCGAGCCCCTTCCGCATGCGGGTGTTCCTGGAGCAGTACGTCACCGCAGGCGGTCATGAGGACGCCCTCGCCGCCCGGGGCGGCCTGGCCGCGGAGGCATGGGCCCTGGGCTGGCATCGCATGTGGGCCGTGGAGTGGTTCATGGAGCAGGCCATCCGTTGGATCGACGATCCGGCCAAGGACCCCGCGTACATCCCCGTCGTCCGCCGCCACCTGAACGACGTGGTTCAACTCCTGGAGGTCTAGGTGCTCGCCCAGGTCTCCCCCTGGTACGCCCACGCAGCCCAGCGCACAGCCTCCGCCCCCGCGCACGCCCTCACCGCGCCTGCCCGGATGGAGTGGAGCACCCACGCGGGCATCGGTCCCGGCGCCGAGATCCTGGGACGGAACCTGTGCGGCAAGCGCGTCTTGGAGCTGGGCTGCGGCCCCGGCCACAACGTGGCCCACCTCGCGAAGCACCACCAGGCCCGCGTCACCGGCGTGGACCTGGTCGGCCTCCAGGTGCGCCGGGCCCGCTCCCACTACGGACACATCGACGGCGCCACCTTCGCCGCCGGGCACGCACTGCACCACCTGCAGGCCACCGGCCGGACCTTCGACGCGATCTACTCCGTCTTCGGCGCCGTTGGCCTCGTCGCCCCCGAGCTCCTCCTTGCCGCCATTTCCCGACGCCTGGAACCGGGCGGTGTCCTGGCCTTCTCCGTCCCTCACCCGGCACGGGCCGGAAGACATCCATCCACGGACGACCGTCCGCGCGAGGACTACGTCACCATGCCCGACCGCACCCGACTGCCCCTCGCCCGATGGGAGTTCGATGCCCGCCGTTGGGGCGCTCATCTCTCCCGGACCGGCCTGCGCGGCACCTCGGCGGTGGAGCTGCGGCACCCGCGCCGCGACCCGTGGCCCACCACCCTCCTGATCACTGCCCGTAAACGCTGACCGACGGAGGAAACGATGCGCCTTCCCTACCTGCTCCTGGACATCGACGGCGTCCTCATCCCGTTCCCGGCCGCCGACGGCAGCACCCCGCCCACCCACGTCCGCCACACCGTCCTGCCCACCGGTCGGCACCCCGACGACCCCGTGCCCATCTGGCTCGACCCGAGCCAGGGCGGCATTCTCACCGACCTCGTGACCAGCGGACTCGTTACCCCCGTGTGGTGCACGAGCTGGCGTAAGGAAGCCACCACGATCATCGGCCCTCTCCTGGGACTGCCCGACTTTCCTCACCTGGACCTGCCTCGCCCCCAGATCACCACCAGCCACCCCAACGGGTACCTCTGGAAACGCGACCACGTCGACGTCTGGCTGGCAGACGCTCCCGCCGTCTGGATCGACGACGACTTCACCAGCCTCGACCACGCCTGGGCGGCGGAGCGCACCGCCAGGGGAACGCCGACCCTCCTCGTTCAGCCCGACCCACATCTCGGTTTGCAGCCCGAGCATCTGACCGAGGTGACGAGGTGGGTCTCGCAGCTACTCACAGCCCGCGCCGTCTGACGGCTGGATGCCCTCGCTGTCGCGAGCAGCGAGGGCATCAGGATGTGTTGCGAGTTCTGACTACCTGGGTGCCGGTGGACTTAGGACCAACTCAGGCGGTGTCGACTGCCCTGCCGGACCTACGGATCGGCTGGCCGAGAAGCGTGTCTACCTCCGCGGATGCGGCGCGAGGAATTCCGGACCACACAGACAGAGGGACTTTTCCCGGGGGTGCCCGAAACTTCCCATACGGAAGTCTTCCGAGAGGTAGATGTAGTAATTCCCGCCGGCGGACGGACTCAAAGGCCAGGTCGGCTGCCCAGCGCCACCGGCGCACTGCGGTGCGAAACGGTACGACGTGTGCTGCCAGTCGAGCGCGAGCAGCGTTCCGCTCGGTCCAGTGCAGGAAGTTAGCCCCTGCTCGACCACCTCGACCAGGCGGTCCAAACGGTCGTATTCTGGATCGTCGTCAAGCGCGGCTAGGCTCCATGTAAGTGAGCCTCGGGCTAGTTCAGGACGGGAAGCGAGGCCAGCCCGCGTACAAGACGGGTGTGCCGCCACTCAAGCTGGTCGGGCAGTACAGCGAGTCGAATGCGAGGGAAACGCGCCAGCACCGCGCGCAGCGCGATATCGCCCTCGGCTTTGGCCAGTGGAGCACCGACGCAGCGCTGGATGCCGTGCCCGAAAGCGAGGTGGCCGGCAGCGTCCCGTTCCGTATCGAATTGGCCCGATGACGGGAATCGTTCCGGGTCGCGGTTGGCAGCTCCGAGGGCGACCAGTACCGGTGCGCCTGCTGGGCTGTCAGTGCCGCCGAGTGTGACGGCCTCGGTGGTGTGCCGGAAGGTGGCCGTGCTGACGGGGGAGACGAATCGAAGCAGCTCGTCCAGTACCGCAGGGATGCCGTCCGGGTTCTGGTGGAGACGGTCGAGTCCGGCCGGGTGCTGGAGCAGGGACAGGGTCGCGTTGCCGAGGAAGTTGGTCGTGGTCTCGTGGCCGGCCACGAGCAGGAGCACCGCGAGAGAGATCAGTTCCTCCTCGCTCAGCCGGTCGTCGCCGTCGCGAGCCAAGATAAGGCGGTCGAGGAGTGGGAGATGATGGCGGGACGGGCTCGGCGCCCTTATAGATCTTGAAGCGTAGAGAATTCTATGATCCACAAGGGGCCGTGTTCGTTCATTTCCGGGTCCGCTCGTGAGGGCTGATCGGTCTATACCCAATGCCGCGTAGTTAAGGCGGATCGGCGCAGGTCAAGTGGCTCTGGAGAGCGCCAGTTGAGGCGGTGGGACCTCTGCTATACCTCGGGAGTCCGCCAAGACGTCTCAAGATTCAGAGGCCCCCTTGCTGTTCCAGCATTCCACCGCGCACGCGTCCGCTCCGGAGGAATCAGA
>NZ_JAYMZR010000133.1:0-7804 GCF_035828615.1 Streptomyces sp. H27-D2
CAGATCCTCTCCTCCCCCCACAGATCCTCATCCCCTTTCACCTGAGCGGAAGAACAGATGCTGGAGCAACGCTCGTTCCGAGACATACTCGGCCGGTTCACCACAGGAGTCGTGCTGGTCACCGCGCAGACCCGGCGCGGAACCGTGGGCATGGCCGTCAACTCCTTCACCTCGGTGTCCCTCGACCCCCCGCTGGTCGCCCTGTGCGCCGCGTACACCTCGACCACCTGGCCGGACATCCGCGAGGCGGGCTCCTTCGCCGTCACCATCCTCGGTGACCAGCACGCGGAGCTGTGCAAGCTCTTCAGCACCAAGGGCGTCGATCGGTTCTCCGGCCGGGAATGGGCGTTCACCCGGGCCGGGCACCCGATCCCGGCCGACGGGCTCGGCTGGCTCGACTGCCGTATCACCACGATCCACCCGGCGGGCGACCACGAACTGGTCATCGCCGAGGCGACGGAGGGCGCTCTCACCGACGGCTCCGGCCCCCTCGTGTTCCACGCCGGCCGGCTGACGGAACTGGCCGGTGTGGCCGGCGCCTGACGGACCCGGGGCCGCGCCGGGCGCCGCCCGGCGGAAGCGGCCACGGCGGGGACAGGGCACGGCCACCGTCCCGCCGTCGTATGCCCGGTCGCCGCCCCGGACCGATCAGCGCACCGCACCGCCGAGCACAGAAAGGCAAGTCCGCGTGTCCGTGACCAAGCCTTCGCGCGCCCTCCTGGTACCGCAGTACGCCACGGACAAGGCCGACATCCACTTCGCCCGAAGTGCCCCGCGTCACCTCGTCGGCCGCAGCGCGGTCGCCGAAGTGCTGATCACCGACTGGCGCCGGCTGGGCCCTGACACCTTCCGGCTGGGCGCCCAGTGGCCGCGTGGACACACCTTCTACCCGCCGATAGCCGGGGCCTGGCACGATCCACTGCTCGCCGCGGAAACGCTGTGGCAGGCATCCGTCCTGGTCGGCCAGACCTACTACGGCGTACCGGCGGACCAGCACCCGGTCATGGCGGAGCTGGACCTGGACATCGTCCCGAGTGCGATTCTGCTGGGGCCCCGTCCGGCTGAGATACGACTGGAGATCTCCGGCTCCGACGTCCAGAGTCCGCACGGCATGCTCACCGGCATGACCCTGGAGGTCGAACTGCTGCGGGGCGACGAGTTCGTGGGCACCGGCCGGGTGGCGTTGCGGCTCCCCGCCGAGGCCCCCCGGACCGACGAGGCCCGGACGGCCGAGCACGCCGGCCGGCAGGCGCGGCCGAACGGGCTGCCACCGCGGCCGGAACCCGTCCCGGCCGCGATCGTGGGCCGGCTCGACGAGCGGGACGTCGTCCTCGGCATCCCCCGCCCGGCCCCCGCCCGCCGGGGCCACACCTGGACCCTGCGGACCGACCCCAGCCATCCGGTGCTGTTCGACCACCCCACCGATCACGTCCCCGCCATGCTGCTGCTGGAGGCCGCCCGCCAGGCGGCCCAGGCGGTCTGCGCCCCCTACCGCATGCTGCCGGTCGAACTGCGCAGCGCCTTCCACGGATACGTGGAGCTCGACATCCCGTGCCACATCGCAGCGACCAAACTCCCTCCCCAGGACGCCGGCGAGGACGCTGTGGTGCGGGTGACCGGTTCACAGGACGGGAAGCTGCTGTTCGACAGCTTGGTGGTGGGGCGGCATTGCGACTGAGGGCTGTGGGATCAGCGCGTCCGCTGAGCATGCCGGCTGCCAGCGTGACCGATATTGGTCTCGAAGGCAGTGATCGCCGCTTGAGCGAGCCGTCAGGGGAGCGGACAGTTACCCTCACGCAGAAGCAGGAAGGGGGACAGTGTGCTGCTCCGATTCCGCGCGGCGAACGTGCGGTCACTACGTGACGAACAAGAGCTGTCCTTCGTCGTCCCCGAAGGCGTGTCCAGCACCGCGATGCGTGAGCTGACGCTCGCCGGCGATCGGTCCGCGGGCGTGTTCCCTCTTATCGGCATCTTCGGCGCCAACGCGTCGGGGAAGTCGAACGTGCTGGCCGCCCTGACCGACATGCGCGAGGCGGTCCTGAACTCTTACGCGCGGTGGGGCGTCGTACGACGGCACCGCGCGGGTCCCGTTCGCGCTGGCCGCCGAGGAGGAGGACGAACCGAGTTTCTTCGAGGCGGATCTCGTGATCGACGGCGTGCGCTGGACGTACGGCTTCGAGCTCGGCTCGGCTCGGAGCGTGTCGAGGCGGAGTGGCTGCACAGCTACCCCCGAGGCCACCGTCAGGTGTGGCTCGATCGCGACGCCTCGCGCGCCGAGGTCTACGAATGGCCGGGGAGCCGGGTCAAGGACCGGGCTCAGCTGACACGCCGCACCCGCCCGAACGCCCTGCTCCTGTCCACGGCCGGCACGGACAGCCATCCCCAGCTCTCCCCGCTCTTCCACTGGTCCCGCCGCAATCTGTGGCTCATCAACCCGGAGGACGAGCGGGCGCAGCGTGAGGCATTCACCACGAAGGAGCTCTCCGGCAGCCGCGCGCGCCGTATCAATGAGCTGCTGAAGGTCGCCGATCTGGGGATCACCGGGGCGGAGGTCGTCGAGGAGGGCGGGAACCGCGCGACGGTGAAGCTCACCCACCGGTCGGCCACCGCGTTCCACGGCTACCCCGCCTTCATGCGGACCCGCTCCAGCCGGCCCGCCCGCGGCTACCTGCGCGACTTCCTGCACCACCAGGGCGAGGAGCCGCAGGCCCGCAGCGGCCTGTCGCCGTTGGCCGTCGCGGGGGACGCCGACGCCCTGTTCTACGTCGGCCTGGACGTGCTGGACGCGTGGCACCTGCTGGTCCAAGCCCCCGACGACAGCGGCGAATCGACCCTCTGGCTCCTCGCGGACGACCAGAAGTCCTGGGCCGCCGCGGACTACGTTCCCGGAGACGGGGAGTACGTGATCAGCCAGTACGGCCCGCGCCGGTTGTGGGACGAGGCGGAGCGGTCCTACCGGCTCTGGGCGCAGCGCGGCCGACCGGAGCGCGACCGCGCCGGGCTGAGCGTCACCCACGTCGGCCAGCGCGTCTGGCTGGATACGCTGGAGAACGTCATCGCGTGACCTATCCGGTGGGCATGGCCCCGCCCTTGACGGCTGCGACGAACGATGACCAGCCGGCCGCCGGGAAGATCAACGCAGGTCCGTGCGGGGCCTTGGAGTCGCGGACCGGGACGCCTGACGGGTGGCCGTCCAGGACTTCGACGCAGCTTGCGCTGTCGTTGTTGCTGTGGGACGACTTGCGCCACCCAATCAAGGCGGACGCGTCGGGGATGGTGCGCTCAGTCATGGTGTTGGTATTCCTTAACTGTTGCTCTCAAGAAAGCCAGCGACTCTTTCAGCGGCAAAGCGTCACTCAATGCGAGATCGTAGCGACTCTGCAACACCTCTACCAAGGAAGGGGAGTCGAAGAGTTTCCCTGTAGCGGTTCCCTCGCTGTATGCCGCAGGTGGCTGATCCTCGAACCACATCAGCGTGAGCATGGCCCCCATCAGGTTGTGCACGCCCAGCGTGTACGGGAGCACGTGTACACGAATGCGCCCGTTTTCCATCAACTTAATGAGATGTGCGATTTGCTCGGCCATGACTTCCGGCCCGCCTACAGGACGACGGAGTACCGCTTCGTCAAGCAGTGCCCACACTACGGGGTTCTGTGAATCGTTGAGGATCTTCGCGCGCTCCAGCCGTGTGACGACGTTCTTGTCACGCTCCGAGGGCGTCGGCTGAGGGAACGCTGAGCTCAGAACCTCATGCGCGTATCGCTCTGTCTGGAGGATGCCTGGTACGAATGTCTGGGCGTACTCCCGGATCATCGTGGCTTGCTGTTCGAGTTGCCGGGCCGTCTCGAAGTGCTCGGCCACTGTGCGGTCGTCGCCTGGCAGGAAACTGCTCAGCACATCCCCCGTGTTCAGGGCCCTGTCCAGCCGCCGCGCGTCCTCCTTGGACGGGGTGCGACGTCCCGTCTCGATGTGTGCGATGTGCGAGCGGGTCATGATCGCCGCTTCGGCCAACTTCTGCTGCGTCAGCCCCGCGGCCTCGCGCTGCGCCTTGAACCAATCCCCATAGGTGCTGCTCATCGTCAACTCCCGTGCGACAAAGGCTCTGTCACCTGCTATCCCCTGGCGAGCCTAGCTCTACCCGTCTCACTCTGTGAGTGGATCGCTACACAGCGATGTTCCGGCGTCGACCGCTGTCGTCGCGATGGGCCCGGCCGCGTTGGCCGGCCGCAGATGACGGATCCTCGCGGCTGCCGGCGACGGCCCGGGGGTCTGCCCATCAACCTCAACGGAGTTGACGACGTGCCGCACCACATCACCCGCATCTTCGAGCCGCTGCTGCGGTTCCTGCGCCCCGCCCCCTGGCGGCTTCCCGCCGGCCCGTACCGCGTCGCCCGCGAGCGGCGGGAGGAAGCCCGTCGCCAACGGGCGCGGCGGCGCGCGCTGTGGTGTGCCGTGCATGGCATCGACGTCGGGCCACGCCTGATCCACGGCATGGAGGTGACCGCGTGAACGAGCACACCCTCGACGGGGCGCGACTGCTTCCGTGGATCGGCCCGGAGGGCAAGCCCTGCTACCTCATCGGCGGCGGGACGGGATACGTCTCGCGCACCGCCGACACCATCGAGAGCGTGCAGCTCGGGATGGCCGTCGAACTGCTCGACCACGCCGCCGACATGCTCGACGACCGTCAGGTCACCGCTGTGCAGTTCCGGTTCCTCGCAGCTCGGATGGCTGAGGCGCTGCGCGACGTGCACCGGATCGCGCGGAGCCGGGGTGCCCGCCTCTCGGCTCGCGACTGTGACGACCGTGACGACCGTGACGACCGTGACGACCGTGACGACCGGGAGGAGGGCGACTCAGCCCCGCCGAAGGGCTGAACCGCCTCGCCTCGTCCGGGGGCCGGCCTCAGACCCGCGCGTGCGTGGTGATGTCGGCGGTGAACTCGGCGATGACGGCCGGGGTCACCGTCGGGCGGCACTGGCGGAGGGCGGCGAGGTAGTCGTCGGTGCTCGCGCCCGCGTCGGCGAGGTCGCGTTCGAAGGCGGTCTGGGCGGCGACGCGGGCCGCGTGTTCGATGTCGGCCGGGGTGAACAGCTCGCTCGCCGCGACCAGGGCGTCAAGGTCGACGTCGTCGCGCTGGGCGGAGTGCCGCGACCAGATCGCCGAACGGGCGGCCTCGTCCGGGGTGCCGATGGGGACCAGGTAGTCGAACCGGCCGGGGCGCAGGAAGGCCGGGTCGAGGGAGCGGATGGAGTTGGTGGCGCACACCAGCAGCCGTTCGTCGCGCTCGCGGAAGCCGGGGATGAGCTTGAGGAGTTCATTGGTGACGCCGTGCATGCCGGGCTCCGCGCGTTCGCCGCGTACGGGGGCGATCTCCTCGACCTCGTCGATGAAGACCAGCACCCGTTCCAGTTCCGCGATCCGGGCGAAGGCTGTGCGCAGTGCGGCGGCGAGATTGCCCTCGTCCGCCAGGCGGGACGGCAGCAGTTCGACGAAGGGCCAGCCGAGGCGGGAGGCGATGGCTCGGGCGAAGGTGGTCTTTCCGGTTCCGGGCGGGCCGAACAGGGTGATGGCGCGCGGCGGGATGACCCCGTGCCGGGCGGCACGCTCGGGTTCGGCCAGCGGCAGCACGATGCGGCGCTCGATCAGGTTCTTCTCCGCCTCCATGCCGGCGACCTTGGCCCACAGGTCACCGGACAGCACCCGGCCGCCCAGGTCCTCCAGCAGGTTCGCCGTGGTGCCGGTGGCCGGTTCGGCCTTCTCGAAGTAGGCGACGGCGGGCCGCCGGGTGTAACCGGCCTTCCGCAGCCCCTCGCCGAGCATCTCCTCCTCCGCCAGTACGTAGGCGATGCGGCGCACCCGGGCTTCGATCAGCCGGCGTTCGAGCTCCATCAGCAGCGCGCTGGCCAGGCCCCGGCCGCGCCAGGCCGGTGCGATGGCGATCCGCATCACCCATGCCCGGCCGCCGGACACATGGGCGAGCGCCGCGCCGATCGGCTCGCCGCGGTGGACGGCGACCACGGCGGGCTGGCGGGAGGTCAGGGCGCTGATGCACTCGGCGAGAGAGAAGACGGATTCCTGGCCGAGACCCGCGGTCGTGTCGATGAGATGGACGACCGAAGCCAGATCGTCCTCGCGGTAGTCATGGATGAGCCAGTTCACGTTGCCGCTCCTCGCCTCGGGGGTGCCTCGGGTGGTTCCGGAGACGCTAGATCGTCAACGGCGGGGGGTCGTGCTCCATCGTGGACAACGGCGAGGCCGTAACTGTACGAAGAGGAAGCGGTGCGATCCGGTGGGCCACGGCTACGACTCGGCGGCTCGGGCGAACCGCTCGTCCGGGCCGACGGCGGAGGTCCGCCTTCGCTGCTTCCGGGACTGCCCGCTCCTGCTGCCCACGGCGACCGGAATCATGAGCCGCCCGCTCTGCCCAGAGCTAATCTGCTGCGGGCCAACAACCCTGATACAGCAGCGCAATCGGTCCGATAGTGGGGAGATCGCGGCGACCGCAGCCGCCTCACCACAAGGAGGACCGATGACAGCGCTCATCACCGGTTGGGACCCAGCCCTGAACCCGCGAGCCGCCGGGGACGACACGCCCGCGACGCGGTTCGACGACCACCTGGCCGCGCAGCTCCTCATGCAGCGGATCGTCTTCCTCGGCACCCAGGTCGACGAGGTCTCCGCGAACCGGGTCTGCGCGCAGCTGCTGCTCCTGTCGGCGGAGGACTCGCGGACCGACATCAGCCTCTACATCAACAGTCCGGGCGGGTCGGTGACGGCGGGGCTGGCGATCTACGACACGATGCGGCTGATCCCGAACGACGTCTCGACGCTCGCCATGGGATTCGCCGCGAGCATGGGGCAGTTCCTGCTCAGCGTGGGGGAGCCGGGCAAGCGCTATGCGCTGCCGAACGCGCGGATCATGATGCACCAGCCGTCGGCCGGCATCGGCGGGACCACCGCCGACATCGCGATCCAGGCCGAGAACCTTGAGTTCACCAAGAAGGCCATCGAGCGGATCACCGCCGAGCACACCGGCCAGACCGAGGAGACGATCTCCCGCGACGGCGACCGCGACCGGTGGTTCACGGCCGAGCAGGCGAGGGAGTACGGGATGGTCGACAGCGTCGTAGAGTCGCTCGCCGACGTCCGCCCGGCCGGTTCGCAGCGACGGATGGGACTCTGACATGAGCCGGTACGCGATCCCGACCACGAGCCAGTACACGATCCCGACCGTCGTCGAGCGCACCGCGCAGGGGGAGCGGGCGTACGACATCTACAGCCGGCTGCTGTCCGAGCGGGTCATCTTCCTCGGCACCGAGATCGACGACGGCGTCGCGAACGTCGTCATCGCCCAGCTGCTGCACCTCGAATCGTCGAGCCCGGACAGCGAGATCGCGATCTACATCAACTCGCCGGGCGGCTCGGTCACTTCGCTCATGGCGATCTACGACACGATGACCTTCGTCGGCTCGCCGATCTCGACGTTCTGCGTCGGGCAGGCGGCCTCGACCGCAGCGGTGCTCCTCGCCGGCGGAGACCCCGGGCGGCGGTTCGTCCTCGAACACGCCCGGGTGCTGCTGGGACAGCCGGCGGCCGGCGGCCGGCAGGGGACGGTCTCGGACCTCAGCCTTCAGGCCAAGGAGATGGTCCGGATCCGGTCCGAGGTCGAGGAGGTTCTCTCCCGGCATACGCACCACGATGTCGCGACTCTCCGCGCGGACATGGACCGGGACAAGGTCTTCACCGCGCATGAGGCCGTGGCGTACGGGCTCGCGGACGGGGTGCTCAGCCGGCGGAGGGC